>ONLC01000113.1 GCA_900318545.1 uncultured Eubacteriales bacterium | reverse complement strand
GACAGTACAATAAAGATAACTCCCTCAATAAAAACTGCCAGCAGAGCTACCTGCCACGGGTACCCCATCGAGGCACACACCGTATATGCCATGTAGGCGTTAAGTCCCATTCCTGCTGAGAGCACAAAGGGGAGGTTGGCCATAAGTCACATGCAGAGCGTTCCAAGGCATGAAGCAAGGCAGGTAGCCAGCAGAACGGCCGTACTGTCCATTCCGGTGGAGCTAAGTACGCTCGGGTTTACTGCCAGTATGTAGGCAATAGTCATAAAGCTTGTTATGCCTGCCATTATCTCCGTTTTGACTGTAGTGCCGTGCTCCTTCAGCTTAAAAAGCCTTTCCAACACGCTCCCCCCCTATTCGTACTCTGCGATATAGGGCAGATTTCTGTAGTACTCGCCGTAGTCAAGCCCGTAGCCTATAACAAAGTAGTCAGGGATAGTAAACAGAGTGTAGTCAGCCTCAAGATCAATTAGCCTGCGTTCGGGCTTGTCGAGCAGAGTCAGTATCTCAAGGGAGAGAGGTTTTCTTCCTCTGAGTATTCTGGCTATCTCAGCAAGAGTTCTGCCCGTGTCGATGATGTCCTCAACTATCACAACATGGTACTGACTGATATCCTGAGCGAGATCCATAGTTATCTGCACCTGACCCGATGATTCTGTAGACTCAAAGTAGCTTTTTGCCGCCATAAAGCCTATCTCACAGGGGATAGAGACCTCCTTGCTCAGGTCTGCCAGAAAAACAAATGCTCCTTTAAGTATGCTCACAAGCAGCAGAGGCTTGCCCTCATATTTCTCGGAGAGCATTTTTCCTGCCTTTTTGACAGCTTTCTTTATTTCCTCCTCGGAAATAATAACACGCTTGATATGACTTTCATATTCGTTTTTTGCTGTGATCTGCATATTATACCTCCTGAAAATGTGAAATAACCACTATTATTTTACCACATTCAGCAGAAACTGTCAATTAATATTTGAGCATTTGCGTCAAATCTCTTTACAATCCGATTTAACTGTGCTATAATATTCAAAAATCGGAGGTGAGCCTATGGACGATATTTTTGAAAAAATGAACAGCTCAATAGACAGAACTCAGATACAGAAGCTCCCCAAGGAGGAGCACGGGGAGCTTATCAGCATAGCCTACATAAGCAGCTCCTCGGGAATGATGTTCAACAGTGATACACTAAACAGTCTTACGCTGGAGCGTGATGGTGAGCACGCTAAGCTTACGGTCAGGGAAAAGCAGTCGGGCGGAGGGACTGAGACCTCGGTTTATAAGGCGGAGCTTTCTCTTTTTGATAAGCTTCGGGCGATTATCGACAGAGAAAACGTTGCTGCGTGGTCGGCACTAAAATATGTCGAGCTGTTTCAGGTGATGGACTATTCGTCAAGTGAAGGGCTTACTCTCATTTTCGATGACAGCAGCATAGGCGGCAGCCGCCGTGCCTGGAGGGATATCGACTGCAAGGCTGTTGAGCAGCAGGGCAGAAAAGATGTTATAAGTGAGATAAGGGCTATTCTTGCGGTTGAGGGCAGGGGAGAGCTTATCTCAAAGAGTTCGCAGCCTGTACCCTCTATGGGAGTAATGGGCTTCACGATGGGCGGCGGTGTGCCTGTCGGGCTTATGGGTATGGGAATGGCAGCAGCCATGATGGCACAGACAGCCGGCAGCTGGATCTGTCCTGTCTGCGGAGAGAGCACCAACAAAGGGAAATTCTGCACGGAGTGCGGCAGCCCCAGACCCATGGAACAGGCTCCCGAATAAACGGAATACACTTACCAGCCTGCTGATTGTCCGGCAGGCTTTTTTGTGTCCAAAAAAATTCCCCACAAATCAAAAATAATGTGCTATAATATTGAAAATGCTAGTAGGAGTGATGAAAATGAATGCAGTTATCGTAATTATGCTGATCGTCTGTCTTATCCTTAGTGCGGCAGCCGTTTTTAAGCTGTTTTCCGCACCTGAGGATAACAGCTCACGGGAGCTTTCCGAAAAGCTCTCGCAGACAAGCAGTGAACTCAGACAGGAGATAAACAGAAACGTTCAGATCAGCATGAAAAACCTCGGTGATCTGCTGACAATGAGCCAGTCAAACAGCCAGCAGGCTCAGAACACAAGGCTTGATGACCTGAACCACAACCTCGATACACGCCTGAAATCGCTGGAGAACCGCTTCGGAACACTGGAGCAGACCACCGAGCAAAAGCTCGAGGCCATGCGAACAACAATGTCAAGGCAGCTAACAGGCATACAGGAGGACAACAACAAGAAGCTTGACTCTATCCGCAAGACGGTTGATGAAAAGCTCGAGAACAAAATGAACGAGTCCTTCCGACTGGTGAGCGAGCGTCTGGAGCAGGTCTACAAGGGTCTTGGTGAGATGCAGACCATAGCCTCGGGTGTGGGCGACCTTAAAAAGGTGCTCTCGAATGTCAAAAACAGGGGTATCCTCGGCGAGATACAGCTTGGTGCTATCCTCAGTGAGATACTGGCTCCCGAGCAGTACGATACCGATGTTGCAGTGATCCCGAGAAGTGCAAACAGAGTTGAGTTTGCAGTTAAGCTCCCGGGCGGCGAGGACGGCTCGACCGTGTACCTGCCTATAGACTCAAAATTCCCCGGAGATACCTTTGCGGCTCTTCAGGACGCCTACGATTCGGGCTCTCCCGAAGCGGTCGCAGCTGCGAAGAAGACCCTCTCGGACACTATAAAAAAGTGTGCCAAGGACATTCGTGACAAGTATGTTTCACCTCCGCATACAACTAACTTCGGCATAATGTTCCTGCCCTTTGAGGGTCTTTATGCTGAGGTCGTAAACAGCGGACTTGTTGAAACTCTCCAGCGTGACTACAGCGTAAACGTTGCAGGTCCGTCAACTATGGCGGCACTGCTTAATTCACTTCAGATGGGCTTCCGTACACTGGCTATACAGAAGCGTTCCAATGAAGTGTGGAAGGTTCTGGGCTCAGTCAAGTCAGAGTTTCAGACCTTCTCAAAGGCTCTTGAGGACGCACAAAAACGTATCAGAAAGGTCGATGATGACCTTGAGAACCTTGTGGGTGTCCGTACAAGGCAGATAAACCGAAAGCTCAGCAGCGTTGAGTCTCTGCCCGAGGCTGAACCTGTAAAGCTCATACCCGACAGTGCAGATTAGCTGCACTTTCCTCCACTCACAGGCGAAGAGCCCTGCACAGCCGTTTTCCGCATACACGGCTGCAAGCAGGGAGCTTCGCCATTTTTGTGCTTGCATGAGCTGTCAGACTGTGCTATAATATAAAGCAGTACTAAGACCCATCGGAGGACACTATGAAAAAACAGATACTCATTATAGACGATGATGCCGACCTTACCTTCGTAATTACCGATATGCTCGAAAGCTACGGCTACAGCGTTACCGCCGCCCAAACGGCAGAGGAGGCTTTCTCGGTCCTGTCGGAGAGGAGCTTCGGGCTGATACTACTTGATATAAATCTTCCCGATTCCACAGGCTTTGAGCTCTGCCGTGAGCTGAGACGTGTTTCCACAGTTCCTGTTATCTTTGCCTCTGCCCGTACCAGCGAGAGCGACCGCATTACAGGCTTTGACATAGGCGGTGATGACTACCTTCCGAAGCCATATTCAATGAAGGAGCTGCTCTCACGGGTAAATGCCCTTATGCGAAGAACATACGGCTTTACCGATGACGAATGCATTGTCGGCTTCGGTGATGTAAGCGTAAACCTTACATCTCGCAGCGTTACAAAGGCAGGCAGGGAGCTTTCGCTGTCATTAAAGGAGTTCGACCTCCTTGCCTGCCTGTGCGATCATATTGGTCAGGCAGTGCCGAAGGACAGGCTTCTCTCTGAGGTCTGGGGAGCCTTCTCCGAGGTTGAGCCCTCAACTCTGGCAGTGCATATACGCTGGCTCAGAGAAAAGCTCGAGGACGATCCTGCAAAGCCCGTGCACATTAAGACCGTATTCAAGGTAGGCTATATTCTGGAGGGTGACAAATGAAGCTCAGACTAATAAAGACAGGCCTTCTTTTTGCAGCACTGATAACAGCACTGACCGCATGGATAATACTATCGGGCAGAAGGGCTGACGATAAAGATGCCAGATCCGAGCAGGCGGTTATTGTAAGCGAGATAAGCGAGCTTTACAAAACGGGCGAGAACGAGCGTGCAGATAAGCTTTCAGCCGAGCTTCGTGAGGAGCTTATGTCAGCCTCGGACAAAAAAGATGATACAAGACTTATATTTATGGGAGCTCTGTCGCTCGTATTCATGGGCGGAGTGCTTTGTTATGTGTACTTTTCTATCCTCAGACCGTTTGATAAGATGAAGCATTTTGCCGATGAGATCGCAAAGGGCAACTTTGAGCTTCCGCTTGATTACGAACGCTCGAACTATTTCGGCAGCTTTACTTGGGCGTTTGACAGTATGCGAAGAGAGATCACCAAATCAAGACGCTGTGAGCGTGAGGCTATAGAAAACAACAAGACCGTTATAGCAACTCTTTCCCACGATATCAAAACTCCGATATCCTCTATCCGTGCCTATGCCGAGGGTCTTGAAGCTAACCTTGATTCCACCCCTGAGAAAAGGGCGAGGTATCTCTCTGTGCTTATGCGAAAATGCGATGAGGTAGCGGCACTCACGAACGATCTCTTTCTTCATTCCCTGGCAGACCTTGACAAGCTCAAAATGAATAAGGAAAGCATAGAGCTGAGCTCCTTTATAAAACAGACTGTTGATGAAATCTCGGGCGACAGGGGAGATGTTCACCTTACTCTGCCCGATACGGCACTTTCAGTTTCAGCTGACAGAAACAGGCTCACTCAGCTTTGCGAAAATCTCATAAACAACGCCCGTAAGTATGCAAAGACCGATATAGACCTTAGCCTCTCAGAGCAAAACGGTGAAGCGGTTCTGACCTTCCGTGACTTTGGCAAGGGCATTCCCGATGTGGATATGCCCTTTATCACCGATAAATTCTATCGTGGTCATAACTGCGGAAGCGAGCAGGGCTCGGGACTGGGGCTTTATATAGTCAGCTATATCTGCTCTCAGCTGGGCGGAAGCTTTACCCTCAGAAACGCTTCCGAGGGCGGTCTTATCGCAGAGGTGAAGCTCCCTCTTGAAAAACCTGTCAGTTCTTAAAGACTTCTTAATAAGTTTTCCGATATCATAGTATTATGGAAAACAGATAAGACCTGAAAGGGGAGCGTTATTATGAAAAACACAATACTCAGTGCAAAGGGAGTCTGCAAGAGCTTTGCTCACGGCGGAGGACAGGTACACGTTCTTTCGCACGTTGATATCGACCTATATGAGGGCGACTTCACCGTTATAATGGGAGCCTCGGGCTCGGGTAAGTCTACTCTTATGTATGCACTAAGCGGAATGGACAGAGCTACCTCGGGCGAGGTGCTCTACAAAGGCGAGAATATTGTGAAGCTCAGCGAGAAAAGGCTTGCGGTACTTCGCTGTTCTGACTTCGGCTTTATCTTCCAGCAGATGCACCTTGTCAGCAACCTGAGCCTTTTCGAGAATGTTGCAGTTACAGGCTATCTGAATAAGTCAAGGTCGGCTTCAGATGTCAACAAAAGGGTCGATGAGCTTCTTGAAAAGATGAGCATATCCCATATAAAAACGCACCTGCCCTCGCAGGTGTCGGGAGGTGAGCAGCAGCGCTGTGCAATTGCAAGAGCCGTTATCAATGAGCCCAGGCTTCTCTTTGCCGATGAGCCTACCGGAGCTTTGAATAAAAAGAATTCTAACGATGTTTTAGACCTGCTTACAGGTCTGAGCCGTGAGGGTCAGAGCATACTTATGGTAACGCATGACCTTAAAGCTGCCCTTCGTGCAGACAGGCTTTTGTACATAGAAGACGGCGGTATAGTCGGAGAAATGAGCCTTCCGCCCTACGAACCTGAGGAAAGAAAGAGCCGTGAAGCACAGGTAAATGCATGGCTCTCCTCAATGCACTGGTAAGGGGGCGCTGATATGGAGATAACGACCCTTCTTAAAGCAAATATCAGGCACAAGAAAGGTGCCTTTATAAGCGTTCTTATACTTGCCTTTCTGATAGTTACAACTGCGGCAGCATCATTCGGCGCAAGAAACAACTTTGAGACGGCACTTCACAGAGCACAGAACGAGTCTGACTGCCCGAATGTTACCGTTATGATAGCTGAAAAAGAGCTCACAGATGAGCTTTTAAGCTCGGTCGAAAACAGCGAGCTGGTCGAGCGTGTAAAGGTATATGATTCGATAGACCGTTCCGGAGATATCATCTGCGGTAATAAGCGAGACGGTAACAGCTGGTTCTTTCAGAAACTCAGAGATGGGATAAAGCTTGTAAACAAAGACTTTGACGGCTTTGAGGACACTGTCCCGAAGCTCTCGGCAGGCGAGATATACCTTACCACAGGACTTCAGAGCAAGTTTGAATGTAACATCGGCGATACAGTCAGAGCAGAGTTCTCTGATAGGGAGCATCAGTTTAAGATTAAAGGCTTTGTTCAGGAGCCTGTAAACGGTGCTATGATGATAGGCTGGAAGCAGGTCTTCATCAGTGATGAGGATTTCGATTCTCTCAAACAGCAGGTAAGCCCCTATGAAACAGACACTCGTACAAGCTTTTTCAAGATAGTGAACATCTACAAAGCCGATAAAGACTTGAATGATGCTAAATTCGGCCGACAGCTCAACCTTGAAACAGGCATAATCAGCAAGTCATCAGGCTCGCTTACGCTTGCGCAGTCCGAGAACTATACAGGTCTTTTACTCAGAATAATACTCTATGTTTTCATAGGCTTTGTGCTTATCCTGTTTATCATAGTGCTGGTAGTGATCTTTCACAGCATAAAGACGGAGATAGAGATAGACTTTGTAAACTTAGGTATACTGAAATCTCAAGGTTTTACGAACTCTGCTCTAACTAAGGTGATAATGCTCCGCTACGCTCTGGCAGAGCTTATAGGTGCAGCT
>ONLC01000008.1 GCA_900318545.1 uncultured Eubacteriales bacterium | reverse complement strand
TGGAGGCGCCACCCGGATTTGAACCGGGGATCAAGGTGTTGCAGACCTACGCCTTACCACTTGGCTATAGCGCCTTAGAGAGCGGATTACGAGGCTCGAACTCGCTACCTCCACCTTGGCAAGGTGGCGCTCTACCAGATGAGCTAAATCCGCATATGCTTCCGGACGGAATCGAACCATCGACACGGGGATTTTCAGTCCCCTACTGAGCTACAGAAGCATAAAGCGACCGGAATGGGGCTCGAACCCACGACCTCTAGCGTGACAGGCTAGCGTTCTAACCAACTGAACTACCCGGCCAAATGGGAGTTACAGGGCTCGAACCTGTGACCCTCTGCTTGTAAGGCAGATGCTCTCCCAGCTGAGCTAAACTCCCATACCGTCATTTGCGACGATATTTATTATACACTATCCCTACCCATTTGTCAAGGGATTTTGCAAAATTTCTTTATGAACATTTTTTTAAGGCTATTTCAGTGCCTCTTCCGCCAGTCTTGTTATCTCCGCAGGCGTAAAATGATACTTCTTCTCACAGAACTGACAGTTTACCTCAGTACCACCGTCCTTCACGAGGTCGTCAAGCTCTGACTTTCCGAGTGAAACAAGCGCCTTCTCGACCCTTGCCCTCGAGCAGTCGCACCTGTAGTTTACCTCAAAGTCATCAAGCACGTTCGGCTCCAGACCTTCAAGACCCTTCATGGCTATCTGCTCAATCGACATTCCCTCGGACAGCATCTCCGTCACCGACTTCATATTGTTGATATTCTTTTCGATAGTGTCGATAGCCTCCTCAGGAGCAAACGGCAGAAGCTGTATCAGAAATCCTCCTGCACATTTCACTGTCAGATCAGGATTTACAAGCACACCGAGAGCACATACGCTCGGTATCTGCTCACTGAGAGCCAGATAGCTTGTGATGTCCTCAGCCACCTCACCCGAAACTATAGGCACCTGTCCGCAATAAGGCTCTTTAAGTCCGAGATCCTTGACAACGCTCAGCGTTCCGTTCGTTCCGACAGCACCCTTTACATCAAGCTTTCCCCTCTCGTTCAGAGGTATCTCAACCACCGGATTCTGCACATAAGCCTTCACATTTCCGAAGCTGTCTGCCACGCAGATAAGCGCACCCGTCGGACCGTCACCTGCCATTCTGACAGTCACGCTGTCCTTCTCACCTTTAAGCCCGAAGCCTAAAAGCGAGGTTGCCATAGCAAGTCTGCCAAGGCCTGCCGTTACCACCGCCGAGGTCTTGTGTATCTCCTCAATTCTTGATACTATGTCCTTGCCCTCAATAGCCGAGCAAACGACCGATGCGTCTTTGCTTATCGTTCTGATTATTCTTCCCATTGTTCTCTTCCTTTATATAAAGTTCAGGCTGTTTGCAGGATCATCGGCAGTTTTTACCTTCTCCTGAGCCCTGATAATTATGCCGTTCTCGTCTATAAGATAGGTTGTTCTGACCACACCCATAGACACCTTGCCGTAGTTCTTTTTCTCCTGCCATACACCATAGGCTTCAATAACCTTACGCTCCGTGTCAGACAAAAGCGTAAACGGCAGACCGTACTTCTCCTCAAACTTTTTGTGAGATGCCACGCCGTCCTTGCTGATGCCTATCACCACAGCACCCTTCTCCTTAAACTGCGGATAAAGCTCCGCATAACCGCAGGCCTGCTTGGTACAGCCTGCCGTATTATCTCTGGGATAAAAATACAGCACCACCTTCTGACCTCTGTACTCACTCAGGGAGTGCTCCGTACCGTTCTGGTCGGGCAGAGTAAAATCAGGCGCTTTAGTTCCTATATCAAGCATATCTATTCTCCTTTTTTCAGCTTCATTTCAGTATAGACAACCGAACATACCGTAGCTATTATCTGAATTATAAGCAGCACTGCCTGCAAACACTGCTCCGTTTTGCCGCTGAGCCTTGTCATCAGAGCTGTCAGAGCTGCCGTCAGCACAAACGAAACCATTCCCACAAGCAGCCACAGCCTTCCGCAGGTGCGGTTGGCAAGAGTGAAAGCCTTATCATTTTCCATAGCCCGAGCCGTCTTAAAGCCTATCCCCGAGCTTCTGTCCGTCTGACCCTTCATAAGCAGACCGCCAAGCAAAAGCATACACGAGATAACAAAATTCATTACTGTAATTATTTCAAGCATAGCTCACCTGTTCAGCCTTCTGCAAACATACATGACCCTCTGTGAGTCCTCCTTCACAGGCTCCTCTGAAAAGCCGTCAAACCTGCCTATAAGCTCAAACTCATACGCTGACAAAAGTCTCATAACCAGCGCATCGGGATAAAGCCATTCGGTAAAGTCCTCACTCAGCCGCTGATAGCTCCCGTCCTTCTGTTCCTCAAAAAAGTCAAGGCTGATATGCACGCTCCCGTCCTCTTCGTTCAGCTCATTCTGCCACGAGCAGAACAGTCCCTCCATATCATAGCAGAAGGCATTATCCGCCAGCACCTTGCGATGCTTATACTCGGTATTAAGATCAAAAATGAAAAGCCCTCCGTCACAGACATGATCGCTCACCGCCGAGAAGGTCTCTTCAAGTGCTTTCCCGCTGTCCAAGTGGTTAAGACTGTCCAGCACGCAGACGACCACATCAGCCGCCCCCCAGAGCGACAGCTCCCTCATATCCTGACACAGAAAGCTCACGCCCTCCATTCCATCAGCCTTAGCATAGGCCTCGGAGAGCATATCCTCAGAGCTGTCAACGCCGATAACATCATACCCGAGCTTTCCAAGCTCCACCGAGAGCGACCCTGTTCCGCAGGCAAGGTCAACCACGACCTCATTCTCCGAGCTGTACTCCTTTATCAGCTTATCAAAAAGCACAGCCATATCTCCATAGCTGACATTACCTGTCAGCCTGTCGTAAAACTGTGCAAAGTCATTATATCCGCTCATTCCTCGTCCTTCGCTTCCACTCCGAGACGCTCAAACACAATATTATATCCACCGCTTCCGTCATAGGAAAGCGACCTGTTCACACGGCTGATCGTAGCAGTAGATGCACCCGTCTGAGCAACTATATCATTATAAACATGCTTTTCAGTGAGCATTTTTGCCACCTTGAAGCGCTGAGAAAGAGCCTTCAGCTCAGGTATAGTGCAGATATCTCTGAAAAACAGCCTGCATTCCTCAACTGTCTCCAGCGTGAGCACAGCCTCATACAGCTCGTCAAGGTTCTCCAGTTCAAGCTTTTCTCTCATAAAAAATTCTCCTTTCTTATGCGAACATCAAAACAGCCTTACCGATTTTTCATAATGTAAAGTGCTAAAACCTAATATAATTTTACCACATTAAATCGCAAATGTAAAGGAGAATTAAACCCTATTTATGAACAAAGTCTAAACTTTATCGAGGCTTACTTTCTTCTGTTCGGAGTCAGAAAGCCCCCGAACGGATTTCCGCTGTCCTCGGGCTCGTCCTCAAAGTCCTCTTCGGGCTCGTCGAAGTCCTCATCGTCATATTCCTCGGGTTCTGCCTCGACAGGCGTTATCTCGGCACCCTCGGTAAGCTCATCAAGCAGCTCACGAAGCTCCTCAACGCCCTCGCCTGTAACTGCCGAAAACTCTATCGAGGTTATATCCTCAAAGCAGGGTATCTCGTGCTCAAAGGCCTTCATACGCTCTTCCCTTGCGGTCTTTTTGAGCTTGTCCGCCTTGGTAAAAACGATAATGAAAGGTATTCCCGCATCAATAAAGTAGTTTATCATCGAAAGGTCGTCCTTAGACGGTGCATGACGCATATCTATCAGCTGAATTACCAGATCAAGCTGCCTTGTATCGTCATCAAGGTAGCCGCCTATCAGGCTCTTCCACTTTCTTTTCTCAGCCTTTGAGACATTCGCATAACCGTAGCCCGGCAGGTCAACGAAGTACACGTTCTCACAGGAATAGAAATTTATAGTCGCAGTCTTCCCGGGGACAGAGCTCACCCTTGCAAGCTTTTTTCTGTTCAGAAGCTTATTTATCAGCGATGACTTTCCCACATTCGACCGCCCCGAAAATGCTATCTCGGGGCGGTCAGAAGGCGGTATCTGCTCAAATGTCCCAAAGGACGCAGTAAATTCTGCCTTGTTATAATTCATAAGTACCTCACACCGTGAGCTTTCTTCTTTGGGGCTTGCCCTGATCAAGAAGCTCCAGCGGTATCTTTTCGTTTCTGTTATCTATGAGAGCGTGCTCGAGAACATCTTCAATTGTCTGAGCAAAAACAAACTCCAGACCGAGCTTCACAGCATCGTCAACCTCATCGAGGTCAGGCTTATTGGCATAAGGTATAATAACCTTCTTGATGCCAGCCTTGTAAGCCGCCATAGTCTTTTCCCTGAGGCCGCCTATCGGCAGCACCTTTCCGCTGAGGGTTATCTCGCCTGTCATAGCCACATCAGCCCTGACCTTCAGCCCCGACAGTGCCGAGATAAGGCCTGTTATCATCGTAACACCTGCCGAAGGGCCGTCCTTTGGCACAGCACCCTCGGGAGCGTGAACGTGGATATCGTTCTTCTCATAAAACTCTTTGTTTATACCGTATTTGTCTGCAACACTGCGGCAGTAGCTCACAGCAATTTTCGCAGACTCCTTCATCACATCACCGAGCGAGCCCGTAAGCTCAACCTTGCCCTTGCCTTCAAGCACCATTACCTCAAGCGGCATTACCACACCGCCCACAGCTGTCCATGCAAGGCCGTTCACTATGCCCACAGCGTCCTCCTTGGAGAAGTAGTCATCAAGGTACTTCGGGTGTCCGAGGTACTTTTCAAGCTCCTTGCCCTTGAAGGTAACTCTTGTCACCTCGTCCTCGATTATCTCCTTTGCAGCCTTTCTGCACAGCGATGCTATAGCACGCTCCAGCTTTCTGACGCCTGCCTCTCTGGTGTAGCTGTCTATAAGGCGATAGATGGCGTCTTTGTTAAAGCGCACCATATTGCCGTTAAGACCGTGCTTTTTGAGCTGCTTCTTTATAAGGTGATCCTTTGCGATATGGAACTTCTCTTCCCTTGTGTAGCTTGAAAGCTCAATAACCTCCATACGGTCAAGGAGCGGTGCCTGCACAGTATCAAGAGTGTTCGCAGTAGTTATGAAGAGCACCTCGCTCAGGTCAAACGGAACCTCTATGTAGTGATCTCTGAAAGCGTTGTTCTGCTCGGAATCAAGCACCTCCAGCATAGCCGAGGAGGGGTCTCCCCTGTAGTCATTGCTCATCTTGTCGATCTCATCAAGCAGAATAACAGGGTTCGAGGTCTTTGCAAGCCTCATCGCATTGATGATACGGCCGGGCATAGCACCGACATAGGTCTTTCTGTGACCTCTGATGTCGCTCTCGTCCTTTACACCGCCAAGAGAAACCCTCACAAACTGCCTTCCCAGCGCCCTTGCAACAGACTTCGCCACCGAGGTTTTACCAACTCCCGGAGGGCCGACCAGACAGATTATCTGACCCTTTACATTCGGAGCGAGTTCCCTTACAGCAAGGTTTTCGAGTATCCTGTCCTTAACCTTTGCAAGTCCGTAGTGATCCTCATCGAGTATCTTCTTAGCAAGCTTTATATCAGCCGTTTCCACAGAATAGCTCCCCCACGGCAGCTCGAGCACTGTATCAAGGTAAGTCCTGATCACCGAGCCCTCCTGCGACATCATTCCCACCTTGGAGAGCCTTCTGACCTCCTTTTTGAGCTTGTCGGCAGTCTCCTCGGGAAGGGGCAGCTCATCTATCTTAGCATAGTACTGAGATACCTCATCGGTATCATCCTCCTCGCCTATCTCGCCTTTAAGAGCCTTGATCTGCTCACGGATATAGTACTCACGCTGATTGTCCTCTATCTGAGCGTGCACCTGCTGGTGGATATCGTGCTCTATCTTTGCGACCTCGAGCTCCCTTGCGAGCATAGTCATCAAAGCCACAAGCTTCTCGCCTGCCGAGCCTGCCTCCAGCAGAGCCTGCCTGTCAACAAAGGGCATCGGCACATTGAAGGCTATGCCCTCAAAAAGCTGAATGAGCGTCTTTGAGCCGAGTATCTGATTATAAAGCTCCTGCGGCATCTTCGGCAGATACTCCGCATAGGTCTCAAAGGCATTCATCACCTCTCTGAAAACAGCAAGCTGTTCATTTGCATTGAGCTTTTCTCTGGTGTAGTTCTGCACCCTCTTGACCATAGCCTCATAGCAGTCGTCATACTCATATACATCTATAAGTCTAGCCTTCTGCACTCCCTGAACAAGGCACCTGTAAACTCCGCCCGGGATCTTTACTATCTGCTTTACCACAGCCACAGTACCGATCTTAAACAGATCGTCCTTACCGGGCTCCTCGTCATTCACATTCTTCTGAGCACTCAGAAACACCAGTCCGTCAGAGCTCATAGCATTCTTTATGCTCTTCACAGACTTAGCCCTGCCGACATCAAAATGCATAGTCATATCAGGGAACACCACAAGATCTCTTGTAGGCACAAACGGCATTATATTCTTTTCTTTAATATCTGTTTTGTTAGTCATATAGCCTCATTTCCTTTTTGGTACGATGCGTTTTTTACTGCGTATAATAATTATACCATATAAGCGTAAGCGTTATGGTATAATTGCCCGATATGCAGGGAGTGCAAGGGCATTTAGATAAATTATAATGAATGTTTTGCATTCATTATACCATATTACTCTCTTTAATGCAATACACAAATTATGTACAAAACAATATGCAAAAAGAGGCATCCTATAAGGATACCTCTTTAATAAACTCAGTTTAGTCAGCTACGTAAGGCAGCAGCGCAACGTGGCGAGCTCTCTTGATAGCCGATGTAAGCTCTCTCTGATGATAAGCACAGGTACCTGTAACACGTCTGGGCAGGATCTTTGCTCTCTCAGTCATGCACTTTCTGAGCTTTGCGATATCTTTATAGTCTATCTTCTCTGCTCTGTCAACGCAGAACATGCAGACCTTCTTACGACCCCTCTTAATGGGTCTTGCAGAAGTTCTTTTCTCCTCCATGTCATTTTCCCTCCTGACATCTAGTTAAATTCAATTTGATCGAAATAATCAGAATGGTACTCCGTCATCACTGAGCACTTCTTCAAAATCTCCAAGATCGCCTATAGATAAAGCATCATTGGAGGGCGCTGCATTGTTATTCTGTGGTGCAGGTGCCGACTGCTGTCCGCCCTGCTGATAGCCGCCCTGATTCTGGCTGCCGTAATTACCTGCGTAATTGCTTCCGCCGCCCTGCTGCTTGGGCTCGCCTGTGAACGAAACACTGTCTACAAGCACCTCAACAGCCTTGCGGTTGTTGCCGTTCTTGTCCTGGAATGTGCGGGTCTGTATCTGACCCTCAATAGCGATCATTCTGCCCTTGCCGAAATATCTGCTGATAAATTCAGCCTGCTGACGCCACGCTACACAATCTATAAAGTCAGTCTGTCTTTCTTCTCCCTGCCTTGCAAAGCTTCGCTCTACCGCAAGCGAGAACGAAAGCACACTCACTCCGTTCGGTGTCTGTCTCAGTTCAAGATCATGTGTGATCCTGCCCATCAAAATAACTCTGTTAAGCATAACATTTCCCATCCTTTCGTTTTACTTGACTGTAATCAAGAAACGGATAACGCCATCTGTGATCTTGAGGATTCTCTCAAGCTCAGCAGGAAAATCAGGCTTAGCAGTGAAAGTCCAGAGCACATAAGTACCCTCTGTCTCATAGTTGATTGCATAAGCCAGCTTACGCTTGCCCCAGTCGTTTTTCTCGACGTTCTCAGCGTTAGCTTCGATCAGGTCATTGAACTTAGTCTCGAGAGCTGCAAGGCCCTCCTCGTCAAGCTTCTGGCTGAAAATGACCATAGCCTCATAAGACTCGTTGATCTTTGCCATAATTTGCACCTCCTTCTGGATTTCGCCTGCGATCTCCGCAAGCAAGGATAACAGTATTTTAACACATCTCAGCCTCTTTGTCAAGGGGGGTGCAAACAAGAATTATCCGCATCTTTTGCTTATTAAATTGTGCATTTTTACCCTTTCAGGATATTTACTTCAGTTGATACACCAGGAACACTCCGCCAATCAGCACAGCCGTATACAGCACAAAGCTGAATATAAGTGCCCCCATTGATGTCCCTCCGATCATCGGAAGTCTCTCTGCTACCTGCTCCTCGGTAAGCGTCTCATCGGAGCGAAGCTTGGTTATATCCTTCTTTGCCTTCTTATAGTAGATGTAGTTTGCCAAAAAGCCTGCCACAAACTGCAGCGCAAACGACAAATAAAACCCTGCCGTATAAAGCTCCTTAAACAGCTTTGAGCTTGTATCTATTCCCAAATCTATCGTATAGTTCATATACCTTCCTGACTGAAGTGTATCTATCATCACCGGCAGATTAAACACAGCGTTCACCACCAGCAGAATAGTTCCCACAAGCATCATCTTCCTGAAAAAGAAGTAGATATGAGGAAACAAAAACGCAGGAATATTAAGCGATATCTTCCGTCCGAATTTTCCGAAACGTATAAAGCTTGATAAAAACGGCAGAGGGTTTGTCCTTACATATCTCGCATAGTCCTCAAGCTTTATGCCGTCAACCTCGGAGTTCTTATCAAAAACCATCTGTCCCGGTATCGGTCCGAAGCCGCCCGCAGCACCCTGTCCACGGCCGCCGGTTGAAGCACCGAAGGGATTAAAGGTGCCCTCTCCGTCCCCTTCCGTATTCTCAGACTCACTGTCGGGCTCATTAAAGGGTCTCGACTCGGTCTCCTGACCCTTTATAAGCGGAGTTCCGCACTGCTCGCAGAAGATCTTATCAGATGCGTTCTCAAAGCCGCATCTTATACATCTTATCGACTCATCACCGCTCTGAGCAGTCTCACCCCAGCTCATTCCGCTGTCATGAAGCTCAGTATTAATGCACGAGCCCTCTTTCAGATAACACTCCCTGTGATAAGGTGTACCGCACTCGGGACATACTACTATATCATCGCCCTGATTGAACAACTCACCGCAGGATATACATTTCTTTCCGATATAATTTGCCATTGTCACTCACTTTCCTTAAACACAAATGCATTTCTGTTTATCCTATTATATCACAGTTTTTTCCTCTTGTAAAGACTTGAAAACTCTCCTCAGCATTTTTTTGGACTGATATGAAAAAAGGTCTTTACAATTTGAGAAAAAAGTTATATAATATAAGGTGATACTTAATTTATGAGGAGAATAACTATGATATTTCTTGAAAACTTAAAATCCGAGCTTGAAGCCTGCAAGCCCGTAATTAAGGAGCTTCACGATGTTTACAATATCGAAAACTCCATGGAGCGTATTGAAGAGCTTCACGAAAAGGCTGCCGAGCCCGGCTTCTGGGACGATATGGAAAAATCCCAGAAGGTGCTTCAGGAGACAAGACAGCTTGAAGGCAGAATTGAAAAATACAACGGCTTTGTTCAGTCCGCCGAGGATATCGAGGTGCTTATCGAAATGGCAGCCGATGAGGACAGCGAAGAGATGATCGAGGAGATCAAGGAGGAGCTCGGGAAGCTAAAATCAGCCCTTGATGCAGCTCAGCTTGACACTCTGCTCACAGGCGAGTATGACAAGAACAATGCTATCATCAATTTTCATGCAGGTGCAGGCGGCACCGAGGCTCAGGACTGGTCAGAGATGCTTTTCAGAATGTACCACAAGTGGTGCGATGCTCACGGCTTCAAGTTCACAGTGCTTGACTACCTTGACGGTCAGGAGGCAGGTATGAAGAGCGCCTCCGTACTCATCGAAGGCGAGAACGCTTACGGCTACCTTAAAAGCGAGGCAGGCATACACAGGCTCGTGCGTATCTCTCCGTTCGACAGCTCTGGAAGCAGACACACCTCATTCTCGGCAGTAGATGTAATGCCCGAGATCGACGACACAATTGAAGTCGATATCCGCCCCGAGGACATCAAGATGGATGTTTACCGTGCATCGGGTGCAGGCGGACAGCACATCAACAAAACCTCATCGGCAGTAAGACTTACCCATATCCCTACAGGCATCGTTACAGCCTGCCAGACACAGCGTTCACAGTTCCAGAACAGAGAGTACGCAATGAAGCTTCTGAAAGCCGAGCTCATTAAAATCAAGGAGCGTGAGCACCTTGAAAAGATCGAAGACATAAAGGGCGTTCAGAAGGAGATCGCATGGGGCGCACAGATACGCTCATACGTATTTATGCCCTACACCCTTGTTAAGGATCACAGAACAGGCTTTGAGAACACCAATGTCTCGGGCGTTATGGACGGAGACCTTGACGGCTTCATCAACGCCTACCTGAAAGCACTCTCCCTCGGAGAGATAGAAAAATAGTACTATAAAGGACTGCCGGCTGCAGTCCTTTTTTAGTCTATGAATATCTTTTTTGCCATTTCAGAGAAATCCTCGTCCTTCTGTTCTTCACCGTCCACAGTGATGCTTGTCAGTGACAAGCCCTTGTACGCATAGCCGTCAAACACTACTACGAACTCAGTCTCTATGGTTTTGCCGTCGTGCTCACCCACTGCGGTGATAATCCAGCTGTCCGCATCGGTCTTCTCATACGACCACTGCGTATCCTCGCCCATGTAGCTGTTCACGCAGTCTCCGATGATCTTCGGAGAGCTTCCCGAAAAGTTGTCCAGCGACGATATCCCCGAGCTCTGCACCGCCACGGTAAGATAATCACCGTCAACCGATATTCCCTTTACAAAGCCGTTCAGAACGATAGCCATAATGCAGAAAAATCCGCACATAGCCGCCTTTGTGACATCTCTTCTGCAAAGGCGTTCTCTTTTCATCACATAGATCGGGAACAGCCATACCCAAGCCCTCAGCTTTGAAGCATCATAGCCTGACCTCTCCACAAGACGGATATCCACAAGCTCCGCTGTAAGCATCATCACCGCACAGCTTATCCAGATCACAGCTCCCACGATCCATGAGGTAGCATACCTCTCCAGAAAAAGCCCGAACACAGGTGCAAAGCAGATAAACCATATCGCTCCGCTGTTTAAGGGAACATTCTTCTCAGGGTAGTCATAGCCGTTTGTGTAATTATCGTACTTGTTATAAAGCTCATCAAGAGTGCCGTCCATAAACGCAGCTCCTTTCGTTCCATAGTGCAAATAAAAGCCCGTGACGCTCATCACGGACTTTTATTCATTAAGGAAGTATAGAAAAATATATGAAGAAAACTCAAACGTTCGTTATTTAAGGGTATTTGCTTCGTTGTATATATAATAACCGCCTTATGTGATAGTTTTATGAAAACTGCAAGAGAAAATGGAAAAAATCTCCGACTCTCACAATCCTATCTTCTGATCCCATAATGAATGACAATGTGCCGTCTTTGTCCTGTCTCAGGATCCACACCCTTGATGTCCGCACCGTTATGGCTCATAAGCTCCGCACACACAATGCCCTCCACCGAGAGCCTTACCACCTCGTGACCGTCACACATAATTACCAGCTTCTCGTCATCAACGCTGACAGCACCCGTTCGGCCTATAACGTTCTCCTCTGAGCCCTTTCTCTCCACAACATAAGACACAGCCTTTTTGTTGTAGGCAAGCACCTCCGACATATCGCCCTTTTTCCTTTTTGAAAACAGCCCCATAGCTCACCTCATACGCTTTCCAAAAACGTCCCGAGCTCCCCGGCAAGCCTTGATACAGGCAGACCCACTACATTAAAGAAGTCCCCTTTTATACCGCTCACGAGCATAGAGCCCAGACCCTGTATTCCGTAAGCCCCTGCCTTGTCAAACGGTTCTCCGCTGTCAAGGTAGAGGGCTATGTCCTCATCGCTCAGCTCTAAGAATGTGACCTCCGTCACCTCACTGAAGCTGATGCTTTTCCCCTTATAAGCGAGTGTCACACCTGTAATGACCTTGTGAGTACGCCCCGAAAGCAGTCTGAGCATTCTTTCTGCGTCTTCCCTGTCAGAGGGCTTTCCCATGACCTCACCGCAGATGACCACAGTGTCACAGCCTATAACTATACTGCTTTCATACACCTCGGCAATACTCATGCATTTAATCCTTGAAAGGTACTCCGCCGTGTCCTCGGGGACTATGCCCTCGGGGAGTGTTTCGTCACAATCCGAGGGTATAACTCTGAAATTGTCGGTGATAAGCTCCAGGAGCTCTTTTCTTCTCGGTGATGCCGATGCAAGTATAACATCGCAGCCCGATATCCTGTTTATGATCTTTAATGACATTCTGTTATTTCCTTTCGTAAAAAGAGACTGCCGAACAAACGGCAGCCTCGTATTTGTTTAAAGGGGTGAACCGCACTGCGAGCAGAACTTCATGCCTACAGGCTCCTTATGGCCGCACTGAGAGCAGAAGAAGAACTTCCTCTCGGCCTCGGCAGCTATACCCTGAACAGGAGCTGCAGGCACAGGAGCAGGCTCAGGTGCAGGTGCTGGCTCGGGCTCAGGTGTCGGCTCGGGAACAGGCTCCGGTGCAGGAGCAGGCTCGGGCTCGGGTGTCGGCTCGGGAACAGGCTCCGGTGCAGGAGCAGGCTCGGGCTCGGGTGTCGGCTCGGGAACAGGCTCAGGTGCAGGAGCAGGCTCGGGAACAGGCTGAGGCCTCTGGAACTCTGACATCTGTACGGGAGCAGCAGGCTGCTGCGGTGCAGGTGCTGCCGCAAATACGGGCTGAGGTGCAGGCTGCTGTACCTGTGGTGCAGGCTGTGCAGTGCCCTGATTAGCTCCGCAGTTAGGGCAGAAAGCGTTGCTGAAAGGAATCTGATTGCCGCAGTTCGGGCAGACCTTCAGACCCTTAACGTGCAGAAGCTCCTCATTGAGTGTTTTAAGCTTCTGCAGAGAATTGTCCACGTCTGCGATCATAGAAACCACCTGAGGGTCCTTGATCTGATCTGCAAGGTGGAGCTTTACATATCTGCCTATCTCAGTATACCTGTTGTTGATAGCTGTAAGCTCCTGATTGATCTGATTGTTGATAGCTGTTTCCTGTGGGTTTTTGCCAAACATAGCCATAAAGTGATACTCCCTTTCGATATAATTTTATTTTAAGACAGTGTTTGAGTTTCAATATCAGCCTGCTGCTGAGCAGGTGCGGCCGCCTCGTCCTGAGAAGGTGTTTCAGCCGTTGACTCTGCATTCTGCGTGTCGGGCTGAGGGTTCTCCGAAGGGTTATTCTGCGGCGTGTTCTGAGGTATCTCTGTGCCGTCCGCATTGTCAGTATCCGTCTGCGTCGGTGCAGAGGACTGCGTGTAATAAGATGAGAGCGTAAGGCTCGTATTCACATAGTAGTGAGTAAGTATCTGATCGTAGGTCCAGCCTGCGGCAGCGTAGTAGCAGCAGCCCCACTGGCTCATTCCTGCACCGTGACCCCAGCCGTAGGTCTTGAACGTAAATATTCCGTCCTTGAAGCTTATATCCATAGCGAGGGATTTAAGTCCGAAAAGGTTACACATATCCTCGCCCGAAATATTGGCAGTCTGACCTGCATTTCCTGTAACGGTTATAGTTCTTATATACTTTCCGCTGAAAGCCGAGGTTATTGTGAACCACTTTGTCACATCATCAGAGAGCGTAAAGCCTACCTTTTTCTCGAGTATGCTCTTCACCTCTGCCTTGCTTTTTTCCGTAGGCACTCCCCAGTTCGGGTCCTTGGAGTCATAAACGCTCCTTACCCTCTGAAGATATGGGTAATCTCCGCCCCATATATCACGGCTCGCAGTAGAATACCCTGCCGTTGAAGCAGAATACACGGCATTTATTATCTCACCGTTATAGGTAAGCACCTGACCCTCTACCGCACTTACGCAGCTTTCAATGGTCGAGGTGTAATTTCTCTTTATGCCCACCGTTTCAAGTATCCCGTGCTCGGCATTGAACCTCAGACAGGTGTAAGCCGCCACCGCCTGAGCCTTTATAGCCTCCTCGTCCCAGCCGTCGCCTATCTCGCTGTAAACAGCCGAGCATATAAGCTCGTGGGCGTTCATCGTGACAACCGTATCGGTGTGTATATCATGTACTGTGTAAAACTCCCCTGCTATGCTCCTCGTTGAGGTAAAGCCCAAAGGATCGTTATGTATATCGTAGTATTCGTCCTCGTCCTTCGGGAACTCCACCGTAAAATCATTCGGGTCCTGCACCTTTTTCTCCGCAGGAGCCGCCTTTGTGTAGCTCATATCGTAGACATCGAGGGGTGCTTTTTTGAATGTTACAAAATTGAGCTTTTCGGGCTCTGCCGGAACCTCGGGAGCAGTCTGCGCAAGGCTTGATCCATCGCTCACTGTAATGCTCGACTCGCTGCTCACCTGTGATGCCGGAAGCACCGCAGTTTCAGCCTTTGAAACGCCCTTTCCGCCCAGCATGAACACTCCTGCCCCTGCCCCGACAGCCAGCACCGCAGCCGAAGCCGCCATTATGACCTTTGCTTTCTTGGAAACACTCATACCATACTACCTCTATTATAATAGACACATCTAACTATAAGTTTATCAAATACATAAAAAAAGTCAAGACATATAATAAACGTGTCTTGACTTTTTGTAGTTTTTCACAATTTCGCTTGAGATTTTAGTCTTATTTTTGTGCATTACTTAAAATACCTCTGACCATCAACCTCTAAGCACAGAGTCAGTGTCTCAAACCACTGAGCGGTACTTCCGCTGCAATACTGAGGAGCATAATAATACACAGCTCCGTTTGTATTGTCCTCGCCGTCGAGCGCTCTCTGAACACATTCTCTTGTGCTGTCGCTTGCCTGCAATGTACCGTTATAATAAACACTCACCGCCGTAAACTGATCGGGTGCTGTAAGCACGCCCTCAATAGTGTCGGGGAAATCCTGCGACTTCACACGGTTGAGTATAACATTCGCAACCGCAAGCTTGCTCTCATCGGAGCAGTAGCCCACCTCGTGCTCAACCACCACAGACAGCATATCAAACTCAGCCTCAGTGTAGCTCACTCCCGAGCCGCCCTCGGTTTTCTCGTGCTCAATAGTCTGGTGCTCTCTGTCAGCCTCGAGCTTGTGCTCCTCGACCTCGATCTTCTCAGCCTTCTGAGCCTTGCTCTCGCCCTTGTCATACACCGTAAAGCACTTAGCCTGAACATAGCCGTCCTGACCTGCATAGCTTACCTTGTACCAGCTTCCCGACTTAGCCGATGCTTTCAGGAATTCACCGCTCCCGATAACAGCCAGCACATCGGAGCCTGTACTCTTCTCAGCTCTGAGCTCGGTAGTCTCGTCCGAAACGAGGGTAATATTCTGTTTTGCTGTTTTTGTTGTCTTTTCAGAGGCTTCTTTCTTTACCTCTGTCAGCTCATACTCATCGACACCTGCTTTTCTCCATTCTACGGTGTCAACGGTCTCATCACTCCCGGTCTCTGCGTTTGCCGAAGCTGCAGCTGCGTTCTCTTCCTGAAGCTCTCCGCTCTTCTCTCCGAAGGAGAGTACACAAACAGAGCAGATCACCATTGCTGTCATCATAAATCCCAGCACAGAAGTTCCCGCCTTACTGATGGGCAAATTCCTTTTTCTGCCCTCAGACCTCTTCTGCTTCATTCTATCACATATACCTTTCTGAAAGCCAAGCTTCCCGACGGCGGAGCTGCCGTCATTTATATAAACGCCTCTCTGACGTTTTCAGCATATCAGTAATCCCAGCCGAAGTACTTCTTGTTGTTGCCGTAAAGGTCTCTCCAGCATTTCGGGAAATAGATATCCTTGTTAGCCTTTTCCTTATAGGACTCAACTATAAGATCAAGATTATCCTCAGCAGTCATCTTCTTTGCTACAATGACCCATCTGAGATCTGAGGTTTCATTCGTACAGGTCGAAAGTGAGATGTACTTGTCGTCCTCGGTACACTCTATATTATTCGAGTACCATGAACGCTTTCTTACCTCAGAGATCCAGTCCTCGAACTTGTAGTCCGAGTCGTCAAAATATCTTGTAGTCCAGTACTCGAACACGTTGCCCTCGTCCTGACTCTCATAGATATTCGCACAGAACACACCGACTATAACGTACCTTGCACCCGACTCATAGATAGTATTGAACTCGATCACAGGGTACTTCTTCATGAAGTCCAGACCCTTCTTGTACTCGGTAAGGTGAGTAAACGATGTGCCTAAGTACCTCATGTGGTGACCGTATATCGTTATATTGTCGGACTGCTCCTCGGGAGTGATCGTTGCCCATGCGTCAGCATAGATGCTTCCCGATTCATAGTACTGCTTGTCCAGATTTTTGTACAGATAATATTCATTATCCTCGCCCTGCAGAACAGGGAAATTGATGTACTCTTCCCCGTCGCTGTTGCAGAAGCCCGGTATCTTTATCCAGCCGATAACGTCCTCATTACGCTCGAGCAGCTTCTTAGCCCAGTCCTGTATTTCCCTGTGCTTTACTGAAGCCTCGGGGTTATCGGCATCGATATCATCGATACCGCCCTTCTGGGTCCTGTCGATATCGTCTGTGAAGTTCGGCTCATAGCTTACGATCTCCTGCATATAGGTCTGATCCTTCTCATCAGCCTTCAGAAAATCGGACAGCTTTCCCAGCGAGAAGCAGAACACAGCGATCGAGCCCATAAACACGATCTTTCTTACTACCTCGCCTGCACCGTCACCCTTCCACGGGATAAAATATTTAAGTACTCTTATAAAAAAGTTTGTCTCGTCCTTCTCGGACAGATCAACTGCTTCATTTGCCATAGACATAAAACTACCTCTCTTTTTGAGTTTCCAGAAGCTCAAGCAAAGCCCCGAGCGTTCTCAGCACCGTCAATGAACGTATCTTATTTCTGTCCAGTTTTTCATATTCCTCATACAGTCTCAGCGTTTTTGAGAGCTCCCTCTCGCCGCACCTCACGGACACGAACACCGTACCCTCTTTTGTACCGAGGTCATCTCCCGGGCCTGCGACCCCTGTTACCGCACAGGCGGCATCGCAGCCAAAGAGTCTGAGAGCCCCTGCACTCATCTCCGAGGCAGTTTCCGCCGAATAGACTGTATGCTCTTCAAGCGTATTCTTCTTCACACCGAGGACTCTCATTTTAACGTCCTCAGTATATGAGCATACCCCTCCGCAGAACATTTTTGAAGCCCCTGCCACACCTGTGACTGTCTCCATTATCATTCCGCCCGTACAGCTTTCAGCCGTACACAGAGTAAGCCCATTCTCTGACATATATTTTACTACACTCCGAGCGATACTGTCAATACTTTGAGCTATCACTTTGTCGGTCTCCGCAAATCCGCCCACTGCTCCGACCTCCTTTTTCTACACATTGCACATAGAAAGAAGCTCTCTTTTGTACAATTTGTTAAATCGACAAGGTTTGCAAATCAAACCGTATCAGTATGTTTTTATCCAGCTTACCGAAGTATTCTCAATAGCTTCCCTGATGTAGGGCTCCCAGTCGAAGCTCTCCTGTGCTTTCTCGACCTCGGCAAGCTTGGGCTTTGTGCGTGGGTGCTTTGGAGTAAACACCGTGCAGCAGTCCTCATACGGCAGGATAGACGTCTCAAAGGTGTCGATCTTTCTTGCAGTTTCGACAATTTCAGACTTATCCAGTCCTATGCACGG
Organism: uncultured Eubacteriales bacterium; assembly: GCA_900318545.1. Lineage (GTDB taxonomy): Bacteria > Bacillota > Clostridia > Oscillospirales > Ruminococcaceae > Hominimerdicola. The sequence goes on along the minus strand of ONLC01000008.1, from coordinate 7,229 downwards.
CCTGAATACGGGCAGCCTGCAAACAGCGTCTGTGCATACCATAGCATACATGGTCTGGCTTGCCACCTGCCCGAGGCTCTCGCCCGTAACAAGTGCCTGAATGCCCTCTCTCTCGCAGATACGCTGAGCTATCTCCATCATAAGCCTTCTCATAAGTATCGTAAAGAACTCCTCGGGGCAGTTGTCACGCAGAAGCTCCTGTATCTTCGTGAAGGGCACACAGTAGAAATCTATTTCTCCGCAGTAGGCTGAGATTATCTTCGCAAGCTTTTCAACCTTCATTCTTGCCCTGTCCGAGGTATACGGCGGTGCTTCAAAATGTATAGCCGAGACCTTTGCACCTCTTCTTGCTATCATGTAGCCTGCCACAGGCGAGTCTATACCGCCTGACAAAAGCAGCATTGCCTTTCCGCTGGAGCCCACAGGCAGACCGCCTGCACCGTCCTGCTGACCTGCATGAACGAAAGCCTTTTCCTCTCTTATCTCGACCACTACCGTCACATCGGGGTCATGCACATCTACCTTAAGGTGAGGGAACTTATCAAGAACCGCTCCGCCCATTTCGGCACATATCTCGGGCGACTTCATCGGAAAGCGCTTGTCAGATCTCTTAGCCTCGACCTTAAAGGTCCTTGCGTTCTCTAACTGTTCAGCCAGATATTCGGGACCCTCCCTGAGGATAGTATCCATATCCTTTTCATAAACTCCGCAGCGGCAGAGCTTAACTATACCAAACACCTTTGACAGCCTGTCCACCACCTCGTCAACGTCGATGTCCTCATCAAGGGGCTCAACGTAAAGTGTAGACTGCGAGCGGAAGATATTGAACTCTCCCAGCTTTTTGAGCCTGTACTTCACGCTCTTAGTCATCATGCCCTCAAAGCTTGACTTGTTAAGTCCTTTCAGGGCTATCTCTCCGTACTTACAAAGAATTATTTCCTTCATTATATCTCCTCTTATTATTTCAGTTTCGCAAGCTCGCTTCGAGCATTGTTTATTTCAGCTATAAGGCTGTCTATGTCAGCTTCGGAGCTCTCCGACGAGAAGCTTATCCTGAGCGTAACATCGCTGACCGCCGAATGTCCGAACTCCCCGAGCACCGAGCTTTTCTTTCCCTTTGAGCAGGCAGAGCCCGAGGACACATAGATCTCCTTCTTCTCCAGATAGTGAAGCAGCACCTCGGATTTCAGGTTTTCTACCGCTATGCTCACAACATAGGGCGAAGCATCGGGCTGTGAGTTTACTGTAATGCTCTCCTCTTCACAGCGTTTTGTAAGGTAGTCACGCAAAGCCGAAACCTTTTTATACCGGCTGTTCACGGTAGACGAAAGCTTTTCAGCTGCTGCTCCGAAGCCTGCTATCAGAGGAACACTCTCCGTTCCCGACCGAAAGCCCGATTCCTGTCCGCCGCCGTAAATAAGCGAGGGCAGGTGTACGCCCCTTTTCAGATAGAGAGCGCCTATCCCCTTTGGAGCGTGTATCTTGTGACCGCTGAGGGAAAGCATATCCGCACCAAGCTTTTTCACCTTTACAGGAAGCTTCATATAGCCTTGAACACAGTCGCAGTGAGTGAGTATCTGAGGATACTTTTTCTTTATCCCCGAAAATATCTCCTGCACAGGCAGAATATATCCTGTTTCGTTATTAACATACATCACACTGATAAGAAAGGTGTTCTCATCAGCCGCATTTATAAAGTCCTCTGCGTAAAAGCGTCCGTCAGCTCTGGGAGAAATGCGTACCACCTCGCAGCCCTGTTCCTCAAGCTGCAAAGCAGGATTTGCCGTCGCAGGGTGCTCAACCGAGGATATTATAAGCTTGTTCTTTCTCTTTCCGTGAGCCCTGAACGCTCCGAAAATCGCTGTGTTGCTGCTCTCTGTAGCGCCCGATGTGAAATAAATCTCCGAGCTCTCAGCGCCTATCGACTCAGCGATGATCTCCCTTGCATTTGTAATCAGAAGCTCAGCATCAAGCCCCAGCCTGTGAAGCGACGAGGGGTTTCCGAAAACCTCCAGCCCCTTGTTTACAGCGTCTATAGCCTCCCTGCACGGAGCAGTAGTCGCTGCATTGTCTAAGTATATCAAGATCATTGTCCTTTCTTTGGCGTATATATAATTATTATAGCACAGTTCGCTCAAAATGTAAAGAGTTTTAATTGTCAACCAAAATTTCTGAAAAGCGGTTGACAATTCATTTCCAATGTGCTATAATGTCAACCGAAAGGAAGTTATGAAATGAATACACAGACAGTAAACAACAGATCATCATTTAAGACTATAGAGCTTGCCTACATAGCAATGTTCGCAGCTCTGACAGCAATTTGCTCGTGGATAGCAATACCTACTACAGTGCCATTTACACTGCAGACCTTTGCGGTTTTCATCACTATGCTTATGCTTGGCGGCAGAAGAGGCCTGTTCGCAGTGCTCACCTACATACTTCTGGGAGCAGCCGGGGTTCCTGTTTTTGCGGAGTTTTCAGGAGGACTTGGGGTTCTTTTCGGAATGACAGGCGGATATATCATCGGATTTGTTTTCACAGCCCTTATCTACTGGGCTGCTGAAAAATTTATCGGCACGCATTTTGTTATAAAGCTTATCGCACTTGTTGTCGGGCTGGCAGTGTGCTACGCATTCGGAACAGTATGGTTCATTATAGTATACTCAAAAAAGGTTGAGAGCATAGGTCTCGGAGCAGCCCTCGGAATGTGCGTAACACCGTTTATTATTCCCGACCTTATAAAGCTTGCACTTGCATTTGCCCTCTCGGAGACCCTGAAAAGAAGGATAAAGCTATGAATCTTCGACCCCACCACGCAGTCTGCATTCACTTTTTTGAGGGCAAGGGCTATTCAGAGAATTTTGTCAGAAACATGAAAGCTGTCATTGCAGTACTGGAAAACAGCCCTCTGACTTTGTCGCTCAGCTGTGACGAGATCTGCTCAGCCTGTCCGCATAATGTCTTCGGAGCCTGCCGCAGCGCCGACAAGGTCAGAAGCTTTGATAAGGCTGTGCTAAGTATCACAGGGCTTCACGAGGGTGACACCCTCACATGGAAGGAGCTTTCCTCTGTGGTCAGTGATGAGATACTTTCAAAAGGCAGGCTTCACGATGTCTGCGGCGAGTGCCAGTGGTACTCTGATATATGTGCAAAATCTAATCCCCTTAGCTTTTCTAAATGAAGAAGCAGGAGACCTTGTTCTCCTGCTTCTTCCCTTTTATCCTATATATCCTACTATCTTAACAGCCGCTATCGGCTTGCCGAGGTCATCTCTCACCATTACGTTATAACAGCAGGTAGTTCTTCCCTTGCGGATAAGCTCTGTTTCAGCGATAAGGCGTTTGCCCTTCGGGGTGCTCAGAAACGATATATCCGAGCTCAGTGAAACAGTTCCTGACTTTTTCCAGTTTGTCGCAACTGCAAAGGCGAAGTCCGCCAGCATGAAGTACACTCCGCCCATCACACCGCCGACTGCATTTTTATGTCTTTCATCTATCGTGAGACTGACCCTTGCATAGTCCTCTCTTACCTCATCAATAACAGCGCCGTTCTCGGTTGCAAAACGGTCTTTTGAAAAAAACTCTCTTACTTGTTCGATATTTGCCATACGGGTATTTGCTCCTTTTACTTATCCTCTCTTGTGTACCATGACCTCAGCACCTGCTCGGCTTTTTTGCCGTAGACAGTAAAGTCCCTGTTCTCCTTTGCCTTCTCTATCGGCGGAAGCTTTGCCTTCCAGTCCCACCAGAAGTAACCGCAGAACCATTCCTTATCCCATGTAGTACTGAGCGCCGCCTCGTAAAAGTCAGCCTGCTCCTGCTCATCGAGAGGTACATCTCTGTGGTGAAAATCCCACGGGTACTGCGTACAGCCCTGCTCGTTCCTGACACCTATCTCTGCCATCATAACAGGTCTGCCGTAATGCTCGTGCATTTTTTCAAGTCTGCCGACAACCTCAGTCCATACCTCTTTCATTTTTGCAAGCGAACGGTCGCCGGGCTCTGTGCAGGGATAGTACCCCGACACACCTATCACGTCGACCTCGGAGAGCCAGTCAAAGCGAAACTCATCACCGTGATTGATGTTGTGCATAATGATCCCGTGATAAACCTCACGGACATCGGCTATAAGCTTTCGGCAGTAAGCAGTCTGCTTGTCCATGCCTGCCATTTCACAGCCCGTACAGAGCATCTCACAGCCCTCTTCCTCAGCGAGCCTTGCATAGTATGTCATAAATCTGGTGTAGCTTGCAAACCAACGCTCCCAGTACATAGGGTTCTCAGACGGGAAATCTATCCTTGCTCTCCACGAACGGTCAAGGCAGTCCACCATTGGTTTAAGACAGACCCTCAGACCAAGACTCTTAGCCTTTCGTATCGCCGACCTTACCTCATCATCAGTCTGTGTTCTTCCGAAAAGAGCGAACACATTCAGCGAATAGTAGGCCTCCTGAAAGCAGTTTACAGGAATACATATCCAGTCAAGACCGTTCTCAGCCAGCCTCTCCATTGAAGCGTCAGCCTCAGGTGTGCCGAACACACCGCTTCCCGAATAAAAGCCCCATGTATAGCCCTTGCAGAACAGTTTATCGTTCATAGCATTACTCCTTAGTAAATCTTCTTATTGAAAACCCGCAGGTGACCTCTAAGCTCTCGGTTTCGATAAGCTTAGCGCTGTCAGGCTTCGAGGTTTTGAAGCTGTAGGGTGTCATGCGGTAGAGACTGAGTATTTCCTCACGGCTCGCAAGCTGTGCCTTATACTCGAGTATCTCCTCGGGACCCTCTATGAAGCTCTCCAGACCGTACTCATTCGGCTTGTTTTTGTAGGGCTCATCGTAGATCAGAGCCTTCAGCTCATACAAGTGCTCGGGCGAGGGCGATATAACCAGCAGCCTTCCTCCGTCTTTGAGCACTCTTGCGTACTCCCTGTCGCTCACAGGTGCGAACGTACACACAATAAGGTCAGCAGATTTATCCTCAAACGGCAGCTCAAAAGCCGACGCTACCGCTATCTGAACATTAGTAAGCCCCTTCTCGTTCACCCTTGACATAGCGTGGGAGCAAGCCCCCTTTGAGATATCCACCCCGTATATCCTCGCTTTTTCAAGAGCCTTTGCGTACTGCACAGTATAGTAGCCCTCTCCGCAGCCGCTGTCAATGATGACTGGCTCGTCGCAATCGGCAGTCAGCTCTCCCATGATCTGTGCAGCTCTCTGAGCCAGCCTTTCGTAATGCCCGAAATCCAGAAACTCCGTCCGAGCCCTTACCATATCGCCGTTATCCCCTGACTTTTTCGGATTGTGCTTTTTAGTAGTCAGAAGATTTACATAGCCCTTTCTGTGCAGATCAAAGCTGTGACCCCCTGCACATTTCAGAGTCCTCTCATTAAGCTCAAGTGCCTTTTTGCAAATAGGACAGATATACATTGCCTCACCCCCGCTTTTTTAGGTAATAGATAATAGGGAATAGGTATGGTATCGCCTGCGGCGATGATTTAAGATGGGGCTTTGCCCCATACCCCAAGGTTATAGGTTTTAGAACGGAAAATATATAGTCTGCACTATCTATGTGCCCGAATGGGCATAAGTCCGCAAAGCGGACTCCATACCTATTCCCTATTCCCTTTTACCTATTACCTAATTATCTATTACCTTTTGACCTATTGTCTGATTCTAAGTATTAATAATATCATATTTTTCATCTGTTTGCTATGTATTTTTTATTAATTTTACCGCCTTGTGAATATCTTTTCCTCCAACGGACAAAATAAGTATAAAAAAGAAAGGACGATTTCATGCGTTCAACAGTTATTATGCGTGAGCCCCCTTCGGTAGTCTCCTACGCTGCCATAGGCGGCAAAAAGGAAGAGGAAGGCCCTATGGGACAGTACTTTGACAAAATAAACGAAGACCCATACTTCTCCGAGGACACCTTCGAGAAGGCAGAAAGCCAGCTGCAAAAGCAGGCGGTAGGGCACGCCCTCTCAAAGGGCGGCTTTTCCCCCTCCGATATTGATGTTCTTTTCGGCGGCGACCTCCTCAACCAGTGCACAGGCACTACCTACGGCATCAAATCCTACGAGATACCCTTTCTCGGCATCTACGGAGCCTGTTCCACTATGTCAGAGGGTCTCCTCCTCGCCTCCCTCTTCATTGACAGAGAGATATGCCGAAAGGCAATGGCAGTCACCTCATCTCACTTCTGCACGGCTGAGCGTCAGTACCGTATGCCCCTCAATTACGGAGGTCAGCGTACCCCTACCTCTCAGTGGACAGCTACCGCTTCGGGAGCGCTGGTGGTTTCCCCCTCGGAGAAAGCACCCTTTGTCAGGGCTTGTACTATAGGCAAGATAGTTGACATGGGCGTAACAGACGCCAACAATATGGGAGCCGCAATGGCACCTGCCGCCTTTTCGACCATAAGCACCTTTTTTGAGGAAACAGGCATGAGCCCATCTGACTTTGATCACATTGTAACAGGCGACCTAGGTGCTGTGGGGAGCTCTGTTCTCTGCTCCCTGTTTGAAAAGTCAGGCATCAGCATCGAGGACAGGCACCTCGACTGCGGCAAAATGATCTACGACCCTGACACCCAAGACGTACACGCAGGCGGCAGCGGCTGCGGCTGTGCAGGAAGCCTGCTCTGCGGATACTTTCTTCCCAAACTCCGTGAGGGTGAGCTTCATAACATTCTCTTCGCCGCCACGGGAGCACTTCTCTCACCTACAGTATCACAGCAGGGCGAAACGATACCGTCAATATCGCATTTAGCGTGGCTTTCTCACGAAAGAGGGTGAGCAAATGATATATCTGTACGCATTTTTAGTCGGAGGTCTTCTCTGTGCAGTCGGACAATTCCTTATAGACCTTACAAAGCTGACTCCCGCAAGAATACTTGTAGCTTACGTCTGTACAGGAGTTTTCCTCGGAGCTGTCGGCATTTACGAGCCCTTGGTAAAGCTCTCCGGCGAGGGTGCAAGGGTACCGCTGACAGGCTTCGGATATCTGCTGTGCAAGGGCGTTGAAAAGCAGATCGACAAGGACGGCTTCCTCGGCATTTTCACAGGAGGCCTTACTGCCTGTGCCGCAGGAGTCGCCGCCGCTATGGTATTCGCATTTATTGCAGCCCTCCTGTTCAAGCCAAAGCAAAAGGGCTGAGCATCACACTAAACCCCAATTTCGATATGTATTGCCACAAGCAGTAGTTTACTGCATTGCCTGTGAGATTTAT
>ONLC01000020.1 GCA_900318545.1 uncultured Eubacteriales bacterium | reverse complement strand
AGACCTTCTTCAGGTAATCCGAGGTAGGCTTACCGGGTCTGATACCGGGGATAGTGCCGTTGTTCTGTCTCAGATCGTTTGAGATCTGAACGGGGTTGTACTGCATAGAAACGTAGAAATAGTTGAATCCAATGATAAGAACAAAGTAGAGGCAAGCGTAGAACGGTGAAGTATACTCAAACCACTTGAGGAACTTGTCATAGAAGCTTCCGTCCTTAGGGGTAATGAACATTTTCAGTGTAGAGGGCAGTGACATAAACGCCATTGCGAAGATGATCGGCATAACGCCGCTCATAGCGATCTTCACGGGAATATATGTGCTCTGTCCGCCGTACTGTCTTCTTCCGACCACTCTCTTTGCATACTGTATCGGGATTCTTCTTTCGGCCTCATTCATAAAGATGATAAAGCCTATCATAAGAATGAAGAAGGACCTCTTGCGATGATACCTGCGAACAGGAGCATTGAGATACCGTTTCCGATACCCTTCTCGTTGATCTGATCTCCGAGCCAGATAGTCATTGAAGCACCTGCTGTAAAGCAAGCAATAATAACGATCTCTGCAAATATCTTATCGAAGCCCTCGCCCGGATAGAGGACAGCTCCTGCCTTTTTCAGAGTAAGGTAATAAGCCCAGCCCTGGAAAACAGATATTGCAAGTGCCGCATACTTTGTGATCTTGTCAAGCTTCTTTCTGCCCTCGGGACCTTCCTTCTGGAGTCTTTCCAGAGGAGGCAGAGCATAGGTGAGAAGCTGGATAATGATCTGAGCATTGATATAAGGCGAAACTGAAAGTGCAAGCAAGGTAGCCTTTGCGAAGTTACCTCCCGAGAGAACGTTCAGGTAGCTGAAAAAGTCACCCGAGGATTCGCTCTGCTTGAACCATGCAGACAGTGCCTCTGAATCAAGGAACGGTACAGGCACCGTTCCGCCCACTCTGTAAATAACGATGATGAAAAAAGTAAATAGAAGTTTTTTTCTTAATTCCGGAACTCTCCAGGCATTACGAAATGTCTCTATCACAATTACATCACCTCAGCCTTCCCGCCTGCCTTTTCGATTTTTTCCTTAGCAGCTGCCGAGAATTTTGCAGCCTTAACGGTAAGGTTCTTGGTAAGTTCTCCGTTTCCGAGGACCTTGACACCGTCAAGCTCCTTCTTGATGATACCTGATGCCTTGAGCAGCTCAGTATCAACAACTGTGCCGTCAACAAACTTTTCGAGGTCCGAAACGTTTACTGTAGCATACTTTGTTGCAAATATATTATTGAAGCCACGCTTAGGAGTTCTTCTTGCGAGAGCTGTCTGACCTCCTTCAAAGCCCGGTCTTACTCCGCCGCCGGAACGAGCCTTCTGACCCTTATGTCCCTTGCCGGCAGTCTTACCGTTGCCCGAGCCGTGACCTCTTCCCACGCGCTTAACGTCCTTTACAGCACCGGGATTAGGTGATAATTCGTGCAGTTTCATTAAGATCGCACCTCCTTCATTAAGCTTCGGTTACTTTTACAAGATGGGAGATGACCTTTATCTTTCCCTTTGTAGTCGGATCGTCGGGCTGGCTGGTCTTATCCCCGATCTTTCTGAGGCCAAGTGAAGCAGCTGTAGCGACCTGCTTGTCGCTTCTGCCGTTAAGGCTCTTGACCAGTTCTATATTCAGTGCCATTTGCCTTTCCTCCTTAACCTAACATTTCCTTTACAGTCTTGCCTCTGAGAGCTGCTACTGTTTCAGCAGATCTTACATTTGCAAGGCCGTTTACTGTAGCTCTTACTACATTGTACGGATTGTTCGAGCGAAGAGACTTCGTTCTGATATCCTTGATACCTGCGATCTCAACTACTGCTCTGACAGGACCGCCTGCGATAACTCCTGTACCTGCTGCTGCAGGTCTCATGAGTACCTCGCCTGCACCGAACTTACCAACGATCTCGTGAGGAATTGTTGTACCTCTGAGGGAGATCCTGATAAGGTTCTTCTTAGCGTCCTGGATAGCCTTTCTGATCGCATCAGGAACTTCTCCTGACTTTCCGATACCGAAGCCTACGATACCGTTTCCGTCACCAACGACTACGAGTGCGGAGAACTTCATTATACGGCCGCCCTTAACAGTCTTAGATACTCTGTTAATTGCTACGACCTTCTCTTCGAGTTCCATGTTTGAAGCATCTATTAAAGCCAAAGTTTTCCCTCCTCTTTAGAACTTGAGTCCGCCTTCACGGGCTCCTTCTGCTAACTCCTGTACACGGCCGTGATAAAGGTAGCCGCCTCTGTCGAATACGACAGTCTCGATACCCTTGTCTTTAGCCGCCTGAGCGATCATCTCGCCGACCTTGCGGGCACCTTCCTTGTTTGCGCCGCTGCCCTCAAAGCCCTTAGCCATTGAGGATGCGCTGCAAAGTGTTACGCCCTTTGTGTCGTCGATGATCTGTGCATAAATGTGCTTAGAGGAGCGGAATACATTGAGGCGAGGACAATCAGCCGTGCCGTTGATCTTATTGCGCACTCTCTGGTGTCTTTTAGCTCTTGCCTTAGCTCTGTCAAGCTTTTTAACCATAGTAATTCTCTCCTTTTATTACTTCTTAGCGCCCTTGCCGGCTTTACCTTCCTTGCGGATAACATACTCGCCCTCATAGCGAATACCCTTACCCTTATAAGGCTCCGGCGGACGTTTCTCACGGATCTCACAAGCGAACTGACCTACCTCCTGCTTATCACAGCCGGAGATCACTATGTGGTTTGCGTCGGGAACGTCGATCTTGATGGTATCGGTCTCAGCGACCCTTACCTGATGTGAGAAACCAATGTTCAGAACGAGCTCCTTGCCCTGCTTCTGAGCTCTGTAGCCTACACCGACGATCTCGAGCTTCTTAGAAAATCCGTTTGTAACACCCTCAACCATGTTATTGATGAGAGTTCTTGTAAGTCCGTGGAGAGACTTGTGGAGCTTATCCTCGCTCGGACGCTCAACAGTTACCACACCGGGCTCACTCTTGATTATCATATCCTTGTTGAACTGCTTAGTCAGCGTTCCCTTAGGACCCTTTACTGTAACAACATTCTCGTCAGCAACAGTAACCTCTACTCCGGCAGGAACACTAATAGCTTTATTGCCTATTCTTGACATAGTTTAAGTCCTCCTTACCATACGAATGCGAGAACCTCGCCGCCTACGTGAAGCTCACGAGCCTTCTTATCGGTAACAACGCCCTTCGATGTAGAAACGATTGCGATACCGAGGCCCTTGATTACCTTGGGCATATCCTCGCAGCTTGCGTAGATCCTGAGTCCGGGCTTGGAAACTCTTCTCAGCCCTGTGATCACAGGATTTCTGTTCTCGTCATATTTAAGAGTAATTCTGATGATACCCTGCTTACCGTCTTCGATGATCTTGAAGTCCTTTACATAGCCCTCATCAACGAGGATCTGAGTGATGGACTTCTTCATATTCGATGCAGGAACGTCAACTGTTGCGTGCTTTGCAGAGCTTGCGTTACGAATTCTTGTCAGCAGATCTGCGATAGTATCAGTAATTTGCATGCTGTGTCAACCTCCTTCTTCTTACCAGCTAGCCTTCTTGACTCCGGGGATCTTGCCCTCATGAGCAAGCTCTCTGAAGCAGATACGGCAAACGCCGAACTTTCTGAGATATGCGTGCGGTCTGCCGCATATCTTGCATCTGTTGTAAGCGCGGGTAGAATACTTAGGCGCAGCCTGCTGCTTGTTTATCATAGACTTCTTAGCCATTATTTATCCTCCTTAGCTTATCTGTCAGCAAAAGGTGCGCCCATAAGTGAGAGCAGCTCTTTTGCCTCTTCGTCTGTGTTAGCGGTAGTGATGAAGTTGATATCCATACCTCTAATCTGGTCGATCTTGTCGTACTCGATCTCAGGGAATATCAGCTGCTCTTTCAGACCTGTAGAGTAGTTGCCTCTGCCGTCGAAGGAGTTGGGGTTGATACCTCTGAAGTCTCTTACACGAGGAAATGCGACGTTGAACAGTCTGTCAACGAACTCATACATTTTCTCAGCTCTGAGAGTTACCTTAACACCGATGATCTGTCCGTCACGAAGCTTGAAGTTTGCGACTGACTTCTTAGCCTTGCAGACAATAGGCTTCTGACCTGTGATAGCTGCAAGCTCTGTCATGATGGTGTCGATAACCTTCTTATTATCCTTATCTGCACCGCAGCCCACGTTGATAACAACCTTATCAAGCTTCGGGATCTGCATTACATTAGCGTACTGGAACTTCTTCATCATAGCAGGAGCTACGTCGCTAACATAATATTCTTTAAGTCTAGCCATCGTATGATCCTCCTAATTAAAATTCTTCGCCGCAGTCTGCATTCTTGCAGACCCTGACCTTAGTTCCGTCCTCAAGAATCTTATGTGCGATTCTTGTACTCTTGCCGCACTTGGGGCAAACGAGCTGAACCTTGCTTGCATAGAGAGCTGCCTCAGCGCTCACGATGCCGCCCTGCTCGCCCTGTCTTCTGGGCTTAACGTGCTTGGTAGCGATGTTGAGACCCTCAACGATTACCTTGCCTTCCTTGGGGGAAACCTCAAGCACCTTACCCTGCTTGCCCTTGTCCTTACCCGAAAGGATAACGACGGTGTCGCCTGTTTTAACGTGTACCTTATTCATACTTACGACACCTCCGATCAAAGTACTTCGGGAGCGAGCGAAAGGATCTTAAGGTAATCCTTCTCACGCAGCTCCTTAGCCACAGGCCCGAAAATACGGGTTCCTCTTGGGTTCTTGTCATCTCTTATTATTACAGCAGCGTTCTCGTCGAAACGGATATAAGTTCCGTCTGCACGACGAAGACCCTTTGCTGAACGAACGATTACTGCTTTAACAACGTCGCCTTTTTTAACAACTCCGCCCGGTGTTGCCTTCTTGACCGAGCAAACTACAACGTCACCGATATTTGCATACTTTCTGCGTGTTCCGCCGAGTACTCTGATGCACATAAGCTCCTTAGCTCCGGAGTTATCTGCAACCTTGAGATAAGTCTGCATCTGTATCACAGTGCGTTCCTCCTTTCGTGATCTTGAAGCGTGTTGCCACGCTAAAACTTATTACTTAGCCTTCTCGAGAACCTTTACAAGTCTCCATCTCTTGTCCTTGGAGAGAGGTCTTGTTTCCATTACCTCTACCTTATCACCGATTCCTGCGGTGTTCTCCTCGTCATGAGCCTTGAGCTTTACTGTTCTCTTGATGATCTTCTTGTAAAGAGGGTGCTGTACGTTGTCCTTGATAGCAACAACGATCGTCTTATCCATCTTATCGGAAACTACAACTCCGACTCTTGTTTTTCTCAGATTTCTTTCTTCGCTCACAGTGGATCCTCCTTCCGAAATTACTGAACGTTGGACTCTTGCTTACGAATGAATGTTTTTACACGAGCAATATCCCTTTTAACAGCCTGGAGTCTCTTAGGATTCTCGAGCTGGTTTACAGCGTGCTGAAAGCGAAGGTTAAAAAGCTCCTGCTTGAGTTCGACGAGCTTTGCATTGAGCTCGTCTGCGGTCATATCTCTGATCTCACTAGCCTTCATTATTGCTCACCACCCGTTTCTTGAGTTTCTTTCTTAACAAACTTACATTTTACAGGAAGCTTGTGACTTGCAAGTCTCAAAGCCTCTCTTGCGGTCTCCTCGCTTACACCGGCGATCTCGAACATTACTCTGCCGGGCTTAACTACTGCTACCCAGTACTCAGGAGCACCCTTACCTTTACCCATTCGGGTACCAAGGGGCTTCCTTGTTGCGGGCTTGTCAGGGAAGATCTTGATCCAGACCTGACCGCCTCTCTTGATGTATCTTGTCATAGCGATACGGGCAGCCTCGATCTGATTCGAGGAGATCCAAGCAGGCTCGAGTGACTGAAGACCGAACTCACCGTAGGAAACCTTGTTTCCTCTGTAGGCCTTACCTGTCATTCTGCCTCTGTGCTGTTTTCTGAACTTTACTCTCTTTGGAAGCAGCATTATGCGTTACCTCCTTCTCTTTTCGTCTCACGAGCCTTATTGAACGACCTGCGGTTGTCCCTGCTCTTGTCATTGCGGGGTCTTCTCTTCTTGTCAGCGCCGTCATCTCTCTTATCGGATGCAGCTACCTGACCCTTGAGGACCTCACCTCTGTAGATCCATACCTTTACGCCGAGCTTACCGTAGGTGGTGTTTGCCTCAGCGAAGCCGTAGTCAATATCAGCTCTGATGGTCTGCAGCGGGATTGTACCCTCATGATATGTCTCAGCTCTTGCGATCTCAGCGCCTGCAAGTCTGCCTGATACTCTGGTCTTGATACCCTTTGCACCGAGCTTCATTGCTCTGCCGATGGACTGCTTCATTGCTCTTCTGAACGAAACACGGTCCTCGAGGTCGTGAGCTATCTTCTCAGCTACGAGCTGAGCATTCAGGTCGGGCTGTCTTACCTCAACAATGTTGATCGCAACGCCCTTGCCGATCTTCTTCTCGAGATTTGCACGAAGCTTGTCGATCTCAGCTCCGCCTCTTCCGATCACGAGACCCGGCTTTGCACAGTGAATGTGAAGTCTTACCTTCTGGGCACCGTCCTTGCCGCTGAATCTCTCGATCTCTATCTTAGGAACACCTGCGTAAACGCATTTGTCCGAAGGATTCTTGGATCTTCTGTTAAGATCCTTCATAATATACTTACGAATGTTGTAATCCTCTACAAGCGTATCACCGAAAGTGCCCTTATCTGCAAACCAGCGGGAATCCCAATTCTTGATCACACCGACACGCAGTCCGTGCGGATTAACTTTCTGTCCCATGATTTACCTCCTCTTTCAGTTATTCCTTTTCCTTGAGAACAACGGTGATATGCGATGTCCTCTTGAATATCCTATAAGCTCTGCCCTGTGCTCTTGGTCTGATCCTCTTCATGATCGGTCCCGGGCAAACATAACACTCAGAAACATAAAGGTTGTTCTTATCCATGTTATGATTGTTCTCAGCGTTTGCAGCAGCGGACTTCAGAAGCTTCTCAAGATATTCACTTGCAGCCTTTGGTGTATGCTTTACGGTTGCCATTGCAACGTCGTAATCCTTTCCTCTGATAAGGTCCAGAACTATCTGTACCTTACGGGGAGCAATACGAGCAGTTCTCAGAATTGCCTTTGCTTCCATCACGTTTCCTCCTTCCGCTTACTTACCGTTGTTAGAGGTCTTTGATCCGGCATGACCCTTGTAGGTTCTTGTAGGAGCAAACTCTCCCAGCTTATGACCTACCATATCCTCTGTTACATATACGGGAACGTGTTTTCTTCCGTCATGTACGCCGAATGTATGACCAACGAACTCAGGGAAGATAGTTGAGGCTCTGCTCCATGTCTTGAGCACCTTCTTCTCGCCTGCTTCGTTCATTGCAACTACTCTTTTGTAGAGGGCCTCTTGTACGTAAGGTCCCTTCTTGACACTTCTACCCATTGATCATCTGCCTCCTCTCAAATTACTTACCGTTTCTGCGTTTTACGATAAACTTATCGGAACGATGATGCTTAGCACGTGTCTTGTAACCCATTGTAGGCTTACCCCAAGGTGTAACAGGCGACGGACGTCCGATAGGAGCACGTCCCTCACCACCTCCGTGAGGATGGTCGCAGGGGTTCATTACGGAACCTCTTACTGTAGGTCTCCAGCCCATGTGACGCTTTCTTCCTGCCTTACCGATGTTTACGTTCTCGTGGTCGATATTGCCGACCTGTCCGACAGTTGCCATGCAGTTTACGGGAACTCTTCTCATCTCGCCCGAAGGGAGTCTGATGAGGGCATAAGCGCCTTCCTTACCCATAAGCTGAGCCATGTTTCCTGCTGAACGAACGAGCTGAGCGCCCTTTCCGGGATAAAGCTCAATGTTGTGGATAAATGTACCCACAGGGATATTTACCATTGCAAGAGCGTTTCCGGGCTTGATATCAGCGTCGGGTCCCGATCTTACAACATCACCGACTTTAAGGCCGTAGGGAGCGATGATATATCTCTTCTCTCCGTCCTCATACTGAAGAAGTGCGATGAATGCAGATCTGTTAGGATCGTACTCAATGGTAACTACCTTAGCGTCCATACCCATCTTATTTCTCTTGAAGTCGATAACACGATACTTTCTTCTCTCTCCGCCGCCTCTGTGACGAACGGTGATCCTGCCGTAGCTGTTTCTGCCCGAATGCTTCTTGAGAGGCTCAAGCAGAGACTTGCAGGGAGCGACCTTAGAAAGCTCGGAATAATCTGTAACGGTCATTCCACGTCTTCCGGCAGTGGTCGGCTTATAGCTCTTTATTGCCATTTGAAATTCAACTCCTTAAAAAGTTTTGCGAAAGGCTTTTGCCTTCCATACATACGTCCGACGGAATGTGTTTCGGCAAAGCATTCAGCACCTTGCCCGAGCAGCCCTCGCTGCCTCGCCGGAGCTCACCGCCGTGTGCTCGGTTTCACGCACATCTGCGGTTCAGGGCTAATTAGTAAAGTCCCTCAAAGAACTCGATGGTCTTGTCACCCTCGAGGGTAACGATAGCCTTTTTCCAGTCAGGGCGATAGCCAACGCTTCTGCCCATTCTCTTCTGCTTGCCCTTAACAGTCATAGTGTTTACCTTTGCGACCTTAACGCCGAACAGCTCCTCAACAGCCTTAGCTATCTCGATCTTGTTAGCGTCCTTAGCGACCTTAAAGGTATATCTGTTAGCCTGAAGTCTGTCCATGGAGTCCTCAGTGATAACAGGGGTCAAAATAATATCCTGAGCAGCTTTCATTATGCATATACCTCCTCGATCTTCTTGACAGCATCGGAAGATACGATAAACTTATCATAGTTCATGATGTCATAAACGCTGAGAGTATTTACCGTAGCTGTCTTAACTCCGGGAATGTTAGCAGCGCTCTTAACGATCTTCTGATCTGCCTCAGCAGTTACGATCAGAGCCTTGCCCTCTACCTTGAGAGCCTTGAGCATCTCAACGATAGTCTTGGTCTTGAACTCCTCAGTCTTGATAGCGTCAACAACAACGAGGTTCTCGTCTGCTACCTTTACGGAGAGAGCCGACTTCATTCCGAGTCTTCTTTCCTTCTTATTAAGCGAATAGCTGTAATCTCTGGGCTTAGGGCCGAGTGCTACACCACCGTGTACCCACTGAGGAGCTCTGATAGAGCCCTGTCTTGCATGACCTGTACCCTTCTGTCTCCAGGGCTTTCTTCCGCCTCCTCTTACCTCTGTTCTGGTGAGAGTGGACTGTGTACCCTGTCTCTGGTTAGCGAGATAGTTTACAACCATTGCGTGTAAAATGGTCTTGTTTGGCTCGATGCCGAAAATAGCATCATTAAGCTCAGTGTCGGCAACCTTTACGCCCTTCATGTCAAATACTGAGATCTGTGACATAACTATTCCTCCTTCCACTAAGCCTTCTTCTTAACGCAGTCTGTAATAGTAACTGTGCCGTTCTTAGGACCGGGAACAGCTCCCTTAACTGCAATAAGATTGTTTTCTGCGTCGATCTTCACGATCTTCAGGTTCTGAACGGTCACCTTTACATTACCGTACTGTCCGGGCATTCCCTTGCCCTTGAAGATCCTCGAAGGCGATGAGCAAGCGCCCATTGAGCCTGCGTGTCTGTGTACAGGACCTGTACCGTGAGTTTCTTTAAGTCTTGCGAAATTGTGACGCTTGATCGTACCGCTGAATCCGTGACCCTTGCTTGTGCCGCTTACATCTACGATGTCGCCCTCTGCAAAGGTGTCAGCCTTTACGATGTCGCCTACATTAAGAGCTGAGATGTCGTCAAGTCTGAATTCCTTAAGAGTTCTCTTCATAGCAACGTCTGCCTTCTTGAAGTGACCCTGAAGGGGCTTGTTCACTCTCTTAGCTCTGATCTCTCCGAAGCCAAGCTGTACAGCCTCGTATCCGTCATTCTCTGCGGTCTTCTTCTGAACTACCACACACGGACCTGCTTCGATAACTGTTACAGGAACTACCTTTCCTGTCTCATCGAAGATCTGTGTCATACCGATCTTCTTTCCGATGATACCTTTCTGCATTGTTTTTTCCTCCTATTGGTTATTGGTCGGTTTCCCGACATGACCTGCGGTTTACAACGTTTCCGAGATCAGCTCTCTGTGATCTCGTTTGGGGATTACTTGATCTCCATTACGATGTTTACGCCTGCAGGAAGTTCAAGATTCTCAAGAGCGGATGTTGTCTCCTTTGTAGGTCTGATAACATCGATCAGTCTCTTGTGTGTTCTGAGCTCAAACTGCTCACGGCTGTCCTTGTACTTATGAACAGCTCTCAGGATCGTGATGATCTCCTTGTCGGTAGGAAGCGGGATAGGACCCGATACCTGTGCGCCCGAACGCTTGATAGCCTCAACGATCTTTGCAGCTGCAGCATCTACTACTGCGTGCTCGTAACCCTTGATCTTGATTCTGATCTTCTCATTGACTGCCACTTAAATCGCCTCCTTAGTGCATTTGTTGTTCAGGGGGCGGCTTCCGGAACGAAAGCCTCAGTCAATTGTATGAACGTTCGTCAGCAGCCGTACACTATATATAGTATACAGACCCGACCGCTCACACAACTGACCCGGTTTCCATTCCAAAAGCCTCTGAAATACCGTTCAAATCGCCTTTTTACGATTTACACTCTGCCGTGTGTTCCCTACCTGCTTCATTAAAAATATCCGAAAAACTCAAACGCTTTTCGGACTCCAAAACAGCAGACACAGACAGCCGCACCCACGCCAAAGCAGAAACCTGCCCTCGCAAGAAGCATAAGCACATACTGTGTTCGGTATTTACAGTCGCCCGGTTTGAAATCGGACATACTCCACGGAAATTACCTGACGCACCGTCAGCAACCTTCCGCTTCATCGCATATCTTTGTTTCGGCACAAGCCGAAACCTTGCAGTCACGCAAGTCTGATTATAACATACCTCTCCCCATTTTTCAAGCACTTTAATATTTTGTTCACAGAGAATTTTTATAAACTTACGCAAACATTTTTAGTAACTTTTCACAAAAGGCGTTCTTAATCCCGAAAGCCGCCCCTTGACAAGGTGCCTGCGATGTGTTATAATAGTCTCAGAAAAGGAGAACGTACCGCTAGTAAGCGGCCACCTCCTAAGGCTGTTATAAATTAATAACCGTCCTTGTTGGCGTGAGGGCGGTTATCTTTTTTTATTGCAGTTGTCGAGTATGACCCCGACAATATTCGTGATAAGTAACATCAAAGTCAGTACCTCGAGTACGCTCACTATGCTCACCTCCTTCCGTTAAGTCGGAGGTTAGATTTGACCGCCTACCGTTTTTCACGATACGTTCCTTTTCTTATTATAGCCCATAAGTTTCATATTGTCAAACCGAGACACTCCCCTTGACAAGGGCTTACCGATGTGGTATAATAACATCAGAAAAGGAGAAGTGCTGTACGCCTTGCGGCTTCAGCGGTCTCTCCCCTTAGTTTAGTGTTTGAAACACCGTCGCTTTGGTAGAGTTGGGCGGTGTTTCTTTTTTATGAGCTTTGCCTTAAAGAAACTGCGTTACTTTTTCTTGTGAAAGAATTCGTAACAAAGTGCGATGACGCTCAGTATCACCATCGAGTATGCGAACATATCCGAGTATGTAACCATTGTCATCACCTCCCCGTTACAGGGAGATCCCGCCTGTGCCGCTGTTTATACAGCACTTCCTTTTCTTATTATAGCACATTAGTTTCATATTGTCAAACCAAAACGCTCCCGCCGTGCAGGCAGGAGCGTTCTTTATTATATGTATCAGTTTACATAGAACAGAAGCTTTCCGTAGGTCGGGTACGGCCAGTACTTCTCGCCAACGAGTGTTTCCATCTCGTCTGCGACTGCTCTGAGCTCGCCCATTGCTACAAATACTGTATCGTGGTAGTAGTTTGCAAGCTCCTGAACGTCCTCGATCTCGTGAGCCTTCTGGGTCACGTCCTCAAGAGCGCCAAGCTTTTTGTAGGTCTGACTTGCAAGAGCGGAAAGTCTCTTTACCATATCGTCCTCAAAGTCTGTCGGAGCACCGCAGTTCTTAGCAAGCTCCGAGGTCTTTGCAAGGTCCTTGATGTATGCAGCAACAGCAGGAAGAATGTCCTTCTTAGCCATATCTATCATTGTAAGAGCCTCAATATTGAGGGTCTTGCAGTACTCATCGAGAAGGATCTCAACTCTGGAGTGAAGCTCTGTCTCGGTATAAACGCCGTACTTTTCAAACAGCTCAATGTTCTTCGGATCAACAAAGGTAGGAACAGCCTCGGGGGTTGATCTGAGGTTCAGGAGGCCTCTCTTCTCAGCCTCAACAGGCCACTCGGCAGAATAGCCGTTGCCGTTGAAGATAATAGCCTGATTTTCCTTGATAGTCTTCTTGATAAGGTCGTCCATAGCGTCCTGGAAGTTGTCAGCACTTTCGAGCACATCAGCGAAGTCATCAAGCACCTTAGCAGTGATAGTGTTGAGCACTGTCATAGGGCCTGCGACCGAGAGCTTCGAGCCCGGCATTCTGAACTCGAACTTATTTCCTGTGAATGCGAAAGGCGAGGTTCTGTTTCTGTCGGTGGTGTCCTTGCGGAAGTGCGGCAGAATGTCAACACCGATCTCCATTTCAACTCTCTTGCCCTCGTACTTGACTCCGTTTACGATAGAGTCAAGAATATCTGTAAGCTCCTCGCCGAGGAAGATGGAAATGATAGCAGGAGGAGCCTCGTTAGCACCGAGTCTGTGGTCATTTCCTGCGGAAGCAACGCTTGCTCTGAGAATATCCTGATAATCATTTACAGCCTTGATAACAGCCGTCAGGAAAAGCAGGAACTGTGCGTTCTCAGCAGGAGTTTTACCGGGGTCTAAAAGGTTTACGCCTGTATTTGTGGAGAGCGACCAGTTATTGTGCTTACCCGAGCCGTTGATGCCTGCAAAGGGCTTCTCGTGAAGCAGACATTTGAAGCCGTGCTTTCTTGCAGTTCTCTTCATGATCTCCATTGTGAGCTGGTTGTGGTCGGTAGCGATGTTTACAGTCGTGAAGATAGGTGCAAGCTCATGCTGAGCAGGTGCTACCTCGTTATGCTTGGTCTTTGCATAAACACCCAGTCTCCAGAGCTGCTCGTCAAGGTCTCTCATATAAGCCTGAACTCTGGTCTTGATAGTTCCGAAGTAATGATCCTCAAGCTCCTGACCCTTAGGCGCAGGTGCTCCGAAGAGTGTTCTTCCTGTAAAGATAAGGTCTTTTCTGTGAGAGTACATTTCTCTGTCGATAAGGAAGTACTCCTGCTCGGGGCCTACATTCGCAGTAACTCTCGTTGCATCGGAGCCGAACAGCTTCAGCACTCTGAGTGCCGACTTGTTGATAGCCTCCATAGACCTCAGCAGAGGTGTCTTCTTGTCAAGAGCCTCACCGCTGTAGGAGCAGAAAGCAGTCGGGATACAAAGAGTGTTGCACTTTATAAATGCATAGGAGGTAGGATCCCATGCGGTATAGCCTCTTGCCTCAAATGTGGCTCTGAGTCCGCCCGAGGGGAAGCTTGATGCGTCAGGCTCGCCCTTGATGAGCTCCTTTCCCGAAAACTCCATAATAACATGACCGTCCTCAGTCGGTGAGATAAAGCTGTCATGCTTCTCAGCGGTGAGACCTGTCATCGGCTGGAACCAGTGAGTATAGTGGGTGCAGCCTCTCTCAACTGCCCAGTCCTTCATAGCATTAGCTACGATATTTGCGACCTCGGGCTGAAGAGCCTCTCCCTTGTCAATGGTCTTCTTGAGAGCCTTGAAGGTTGCCTTAGGCAGTCTTTCTCTCATCACAGACTCATTGAAAACGTCAGCGCCAAAGAATTCGGGTACATTCATAATGATTCCTCCTGAATAATTATCTAAACAAAACAGGCGCCGTGAACATCAAGTCCACAGCGCCATTGCTGTTTACATTTATGAGTATAAACCATACTTCCCGATTTGTCAAGCGATTTTCTCACATTTTCACACTTTCACAAATCACGTTGGATTTTGTCTGCTTTTTTTGATTATTTTAGGCAATACCGCACAACTCCTGTGCGGGCTGTGCGGTATTTCCTTTATCTTATCAGATATCTATATAGTCATCATCGTCTGAATCGCCGCCTCTGTAGATAGCAAGCTCTCCCGACTTTGCCGACTTTTTGATTTTCCCGAGCTTTCTCGAAACAGAGAAGCAGCTTATAAGGTTTGCGATACCGGAGATAAGAAGTCCATGCCTGCTTTTTTAACCCGAAGGTTGCTCTGCAGTGATATCACCGAGCTTATCAGCATATAGAAGCCTGTGAATATCGCAATAACGTTCGGGATAAACTCCCACCGAACTATTATGAACACGCCTATGGCTATCAGTATAACGCCCTTTACAAGGTCAGCACCGAAGCTGTCCTGTGCGGAGTTGATAAAATACTTCACCAGATACACAATTCCGTAGGCTGCGAAAAGCCCGCCTATCACCCAGCTTATAGACTTTGTGAAGAAATGCGGATCAACGATCAGAGCTGCTCCCAGCACAATGCAGAAAACGCTCAGTATCCAGTAATTGCGAAAAAGCTTGCTTAATCTCTGAAACATGAGATATCCTCCCCTTCAGACGTCAGTAAGTTGTTTTCAGGCTCTCTGCTTTTTAAGCTTCTGAGCCTTAATGACCTTCATTCTTGAGAACTCTTCTCTGTCCTTCTCTTCGAGCGAGTCGGAGATAAACTTCACTATCCTTTCATTTCTCGGGATAATGATGTTTTGCAGAGCGTTTGCTCTTCTCTGTGTTTTTCTGATAGCTACCGAGAGTCTGTAAATGCTGTTCTCGACCTCGGCAAGCTCGGTTGTGATCTTTTTCACCTTCTCAAATTCAAGGAAGGCAATATCCAGCTGCGAGTTTGTCTGCGAGAAGCCGTAAGTCACCTCTGTCTGCCTGTCCTCAAGCTCCACAGTCGGCAGCTCCACGCCCATAACGCTTTTTGAAGAAAGGCTAAGCCCCTTCTCTATCGGAACAGAGCTTGCGTAGGGCATTATAACACCCATAGTAATGTTTGCCCTCTGCAGTGCGGCATAGGCACCGATGTAGGTATCCTCGATGCTGCCTCTGAGCTCACCTGCCTTGTCAACGAGCTCCATAAGCTCTCTTATCAGTATACTTCTTTTCCTGTCAAGGAGCTCATAGCCCAGAGCTGCCAGCTGCAAAGCCTTCTTCGACAGTATAAGATTACCCTTTGTAGGAAAGACCTGCTGGTCCGCCATAAGCTAACCCTCCTTATTTTTAGCTAACAAGCGTTGTTTTGGAAATAGGCGTTTTTAGGTAATAGGCGTTTTTTTTTAGGTAATAGGGAATAGGGAATAGGTAATAGGTAAGGTATCGCCTGCGGCGATGATTTTGAATGGGGCTTTGCCCCATACCCCTAGGTGATAGGTTATAGGTGATACTATATCTGAATACCCTTTTGTACCTGTTTCTTAAAGTCTGCACTATTTTGCTTTGCGGTCAGGGCAGAAAAATCTTCAAGCCAAATTACGACGCGAAGGCGGTGCAGGGTTTTCCCTGCGCCCGAATGGGCATAAGTCAGCAAAGCTGACACCATACCTATTCCCTATTCCCTATTCCCTATT
>ONLC01000104.1 GCA_900318545.1 uncultured Eubacteriales bacterium | reverse complement strand
GTGCATCGCTTCCTGCTATGATAAGCGGATTGAGGTCCTGTGCGGACTTTCCGAAAATGTTCATAGCATAGGCATCACGCTGTGTTACATTCTCGACACGGCCGAGAGCATCTATTACATCATAGAAAACCTCTTCATTGCTGCGCAGCTGCCCTGCACTGTCTGTTATAGTAACTCCGAGAGCCTTGAACGCCTCATAAGCATCACCTGTTCCGCTTGATGCTGTCTGCATATTACGGACAAGCTTTTTAAGCGAGTCCTGCAAGGTCTCGGTAGAAACATCTATCAGAGAAGAAGCGTAGTTAAAACGCTGAAGCTCCTCTGTTGACAGGCCCGTAACTTTGGAAAGAGTGTTCAGCTCATCAGCCGTAGTTGCGGCCGACATAGTAACTCCTCCGAGGGCTGTTATAATGCCCGCTGTGACAGCTGCTGTCTTCTTGACGTCGCTTGCAAGCTTATCGACGGCAGAGCTTAGCTCATTTTTTATCTTTTCGGATACAGACTTAGCCTCGTTGCCGAAACGCTTTAATGCGTTTTCGCTTTTAGCAATCTCAGCTTCCAGCTGCCTGAACTGCTGCTCACTTATCTTACCCTCATTGAACTGCTGTTCTGCCTGCTTATGAGCTTCTTTCAGCACTTCAAGCCGTTTCTTGGTTGCTTCGATAGCTTCATTGGCCTTTGTAAACTTCTGAGACATCAGGTCTACATTCTTAGGGTCAAGCTTCAAGCCCTTATTAATCTCGGAAAGCTCCGAGTTTACTGTTCTGGCTTCTTTGTCTATATCTCTGAGAGAAGCTCCAAGCTGGTCGGTTTTACCCTTAAATTCAATAGTGATACCTTTGTATGTTTCATTGCTGAATGCCATTTTCTCAACTCCTGTTTACGAAAAAAGCACCTTGCAAAATTGCAAAGTGCCTGTATATCTCCCCGGGGAGATTTAGAAATTATCAAAGTCCTCCTGCGTTGCATTTACTACATCTTCGGTATAGCCTTTAACTATACACCATTCTTCCAGAGTGTTCAGGACCATAGGGAGTGACATATTATCGAGGTCTTTAACTGTCAGCCCGCAGATAAGAGCTTCGGCTATGAGAGCTTCAACAGAAAAGCTTTTTCCGGAACCCGAGTCTTCTGTATTTACATCAGTCAGTGCTTCATTAAACAGCCCGACAGCATCGAATATAAGCTTGATAAGGTCGGGTGTTTCGATATCCAGATGCCAGCTTTCGGGCGGCGGAACAGACGGATCAGCAGTCTTGGCCATAGACCATAAAAGCTGAAAGCCGATATCTATGAACTTTTCCTGAGCAGCTTCACGGTCAAGCTCCTGAAGCTCAATGTAGTCCTCGTTATAATCTCTGCCGAACTGCTGCTTATAATGTATCAGAACGCCTGCTGTGGTTTTCAGCAGGATACTGTTATTCCCTATTTTGATAAGTTTTTCCATTGTATATCCTCGTCATGTATTAAGAAAGCCGCCCTTTCAGAGCGGCTTGATTCCAAATACTTCTTCCGTTTCAAACTTTATAACATCAGAAGTTGATGCATTGGGATGACTTTTAATATACTCGATCACCATTTCAGCATATCTATTATTATCTCTGGCTTCCATTAATCCACCATTGACAAAATCTGAATATGAATCCTTTACGGATTTAAGCAGCATTTCAAGTTCTTCTGTTTTAGTCATCTTTTTGCTCCTTTACTCGATAAATATTATAGTCGCCTATACCTCGATTTTCAAAATAATATGTCTTTCGTGTTGTTGAATACCTACAGTATTCTTTTCCCTCATATTTAGAATGATAAACCATTCCAACATTATCTGTAAAGCTTTTATACTCTTTATATGGTAATTCGATGTTTGGATAATTAAACGGAACTCCGTTACTATCAAGTCTAACACTTTCAGAATGATCTGTCAAGTCATTTCCGCCATTATCTGAGCTGCTGGCGGAGCTTCCGCCCTCATCAATAAAGCGGCCGTGTTCATCTCTTGCCTGGTCTTCACGATACCGAACCTCGATATATCTGAACTTCAGCCGTAAAATCTCAATCTCTTTTATCTTACTGACCATATAAGCAGGAGCTGAGGGCTCATATATGTAAGTCTTTCTTATTTTCATATCAATATAACCTTGTAAACCAGTTATTAAAAATGGTTTCGTTCTGCTCGGCTGTAATGCTTTTCTTATAGCAGTTACTTCCGAAAATATCTTTGTTGGCTCTGATTTCAAGCCGCTTAGTATCTATATTAAAGCTCGATGAGAGCGTTGTAGCGTCGAATTTGGGCTTTGCACATACACAATCCATATAGCTGTGACGAATCGCTCTTCCGTCGGTAAAATGAGTTTCGTATAGCAGTGCAAAGTGTATTTTTGGGTGTTCATTCTCTATAAGAATACCGTTACTGAGCGTATAGCCCAGAACTTCGATCAGAAAAGACTCGGGAAGACTCACTATCTCAAGATCGAGCTTTATTCCCTTGTCAGCATATCCTACTGTATATTCGGTCGGGTTTCCTGTTATGTTAGGTGTGATGACTATCGGCTCCATATTCGGTTCCCTGCCTAGCCTTATCGCACCGGGAAGCGCCACAGGAGCTGCGGTGCCCGTTCTTAAACAATAATGAAAATTGCGGAAACCGCAGCTCGCTGATCTTGGCATTTACTTCCCCTCCCCTTATGTATCTGCTGTCGCTGATGCTGTTATAACGATAGCGCCTGTTACTTCGGCGATTGTGATAACACCTGTTTCGTCATCGTATGCAGTGGATGTTACATCGGTTCCGCCCATTGTTACGGTGACAGTACCGATCGTATGTCCGATCTGCTCCGTCAGTGTAGCTGTGAATGCAGAGCCGGATGCAGCCTGTGAGCCGGTAAAGCTCGATGTAACATGAGACAGTGTCTGGGTTACTGAGTAGTAGCCGGGAGCATCAGGCTCTACGAAGTCGCTGGGGGCAGGAACGGCATTGAAGAAATTAGCATATACGTCCCAGTCCTCGTAGCACTTACCTTTGACTTTTCTGTTGTCCAGTCTGGGCATAGACTTAATATTGATTGTGTCAGTATCAACAGAGAAATTCGAGGATTTCGTGTTATGAACGATCGACGGACGCTGAGTAAGGGCACATCTCCACAGGCAACTTCTTCCTTTATTCACATCTCCGTCAAACTCGAACATAAATGCAAACTCTGACATTTTTGCATCGGAGTCCTCAACACCGTTTGAGTCGTTAAGTATCTGCTCTTCAAACTCTTTCGGAAGTACAACAATTTCAACAGTTCCTTCATAGCCGTTATTGACAGACTGAGAAGCATAGTCATCGATGTCATCTGCCGGTACATTGGCAGTCGACATACTGTTATTAAGTGAGACCGACTTCATGCCAGGGCAAGCGAAAGGTGTGCCATAGGTGTATCCGTTAGCATCTCCCGATATTATTTTTGCAACGTGAGCGTTTTTGATGCCGTACTTGATCTTGTTTCTTGACATTTTTATCATCCTTTCATATGTGGTACGTGATAAGGATCTTGCTTTCGTCTCTTATAAAGAGCTTGCTGTCCTTATCAAAATAAATGTCGTTGTCGGAAAATATCTGCTCAAGAATATTCTCCGAAACGTAGTCTGTGCGTGTGACATAGAGCTCCACAGTGTATCGGGGCTCTTTGTAATACGTCTTGTTATCGGCGGTAGTGCGGCCGGGTGACTCTTCCAGTATCGCACAGTAAGGCGGCGCTGAGGGTCTGTCCTCAGGTTTGAGAGCTGAGAAATCATAAAAGCAGGTCGGAAAGCTTGCCGATAACAGCTCATATAAGTGTTCAGGTGTTATTATCAAGGCAGTGTTCCTCCATATCTTTCACAAATTCTTCGATCTCCTCATCGGCAGCCTTGTTGATGTGAGGCACCTTGCCGTAGCTGCCCTCTCTTCTGACTCCGTCCTTGCCGATAACGGCATGGCCGTTCTCCAGCAGATGTGTGAGCTGATAGTCCGTCTTATTGCGGACAATGTATTCAGGAGCGTATGAGTGCTGAGTAGTCTTTTTTGACTCCCAGCCTTTTGCATACTTTCCGGGAGTTCTGCCCTTCTTTGGCTTTTTCAGCTTAGGAGAAGTCTCTTTAAGTTTTTCTGCAAGTCTCTTTGCGTGCTTCTTTGCATATTTGTCACAGTTTGATGTGACGTAAGCAAACGTATCATCACAGACCGCTTTGAGCTGCTTGTCCAGATCCATTGTTATTACCGTCCTTACATATAGCGGAGATCTTCAGAACTTCATTTCTGAACTGCGGATTATCGATGAACGTTATGTCGTAGATACGTCCTCTGAACAGAAGGCGATACGATGATGTGTCGAGGTCTTTGAGCTTTGGAGTATAGCGGACTGTGAATTTTACGGTTTTTTCTGAATTAGCAAGTCGAGCCGAATAGAATTCATCTCCGCTAAGTTCATTGACGTAAGCCCATGGATTATAGTAATCCTGCCAGTTGTCTATAGGGTTTCCACGATCATCTTTTCCAGAAATGTTTTTCTGGATCATAATTTTCTTATCCATGATCCCAGGATTTATCATCGTGACCGCCTCCTATCCGATATGATTCTTAGCGTACATCGATAAGATGTTCTCAGTCGTGCGGTTCAGGTTTGCTGAATTGACCGTCAGCGCACGATTGTCAAACATATCTTCGATCAGGACAAGATAAGCGATAGTTAGATCCTCATGCTCGTCGAGTTCTTCCACTGTGAGTGCGGTATAGCCGATTATAAAGGACTTGGCGGCAGGCTTGATGATACTTAGAAATTCAGTATCTTCATCTGTAGGGTCATCAACTCTCATAAAGCTGAATATCTGTTCATCTGTTACTTCGCTTATCTTCATAGTTTACCTCCTTGTCAGCTCTGTTCGCCTTCAGTATTATCAGACGGATCAGGATCGGGGTCGGGATCAGGTTCTGATGACTTGATGCTGAGCACTGCGATCTTCTCTGCGTTCTCAACCTTGGAGTCAATATCGATATATGCGACTACGCCGACAGCGTGCTGAGTTGCATACTTTTCACGAAGAACTGTGACCTCTGCTTCCTCGGAAACCTTAACTGCAAGGCCGCTCATATCACCGTAGATAATCGCCTTGGCACCCTCGGCAATTTCAGGCATATTCTTTGAGATCATAACAGGTCTGCCGAGCAGAACGTATCTCCATTTACCCGAGAAATCTCTTTCGAGCAGGTAATTACCCTGACCGTCTTTGAGCTTTCTGATAGAATTTCTTGTCTTCTTGGACATGATCCAGACTGCATCTCCCTGATATGTATCGGGTATAGCATCCTGAAGGTCGATAAGCTCATCAGAAGTGATCTTGTTGTTCGCAGACGTTGTTACAGCTGCTGTCAGCTTGGAAAGACCTTCGATCTTGTCGACGGTGCCGCAGATAAGCTCTTTTTCGATCCATACTGCAATATTCTCTGCCATTTTCCTGATGACAAAGCCGAGCAGATCAAAGTTAGAGTTATTCAGAAGCTTTTTGGAGATCTTGGTAAGAACGCCTGCGAGGAAGCCCGTAAGGGTGATACTCTTGAAGCTGCCGCTTGTTGATGTGAGCTCGGTGAACTCATCAGCATAAGCAACTGTAATATCGCTCGTTTCGCTGTCATAGTACGGAATAGTGAGGTTTCCCTTGACATTGTATCTTGTAGCAAGCGAATACAGAGGTGAGATCTCAACAACCTTGTCAATGATCTTGTTTACGATAGATGTAGGTACTACAGCTCCGTTGTCGCCAAAGGTCAGATTGGCGTCTGCATCTCTGGTCTCCTTGCTGATCCTGCCTCTCAGATAATTCTCGAAGGCTTTCTCCTTGAGTTCAGTATCGCTTTTCACGGCTGCTCCGGGCTCTGTAACAGCTCCCTTACTTTCGATCGAGCGGAGCTCCTCTGCAGCAGAGATGGTCTTGTCAAGGTTTTCAACCTCAGCCTTCATGTTCTCGTAGCTCGCAAGCTCATCATTTGTGAATGCTCTGGTCTCGGTGTTGGCTGCCTCAACGATCTTCTGCATATCGTCGAGGAGCTTGTTTCTCTTTTCAATAAGTGCTCTCAGATTCATAGTTTTTTCTTCCTTTCATTTTAAGAATCTCTATTTCACGGCTCTTTGCCGCTATAATAGCTTTATCTTTTTCTTCCTGTTCGCTCTCTGAACAGATTTTGGTAACGCCTGCTCCCTTCTGTGCAGGAACAGCTACGAATGACCACTCATAGGCATCGGTCGGCTCATCAAGAATGAAATGACAGCGTTTGCCGTCATAATACTTGCCTTTTACGTGTTCGCAGGGCCTGCTGCGATGGTCTGTGCCGCAGATAGAACAGCTTATCCTGCTAACCGAGCAGCTTACAGACACTTCCTTCTTTATGCCTGCGGATATCTCGGTTATAAGGTCAGCGTTCGAGCTTGTTCTTGCCATATAAGCCTTTGCTCTTAGCTGTGTGAGCGGCTCTCCGGCTGCTGTTGTTCTGCTTACATCAGTTACTACAGAACAGTCATATATCCTTGCAGACTGGTTACTGCCCTTAGGATCGTGGTCAAAGATGCCTGTTTTGCCGACATAAAGCTCAGACAGCTTTTCAAGAGCCGATACTGAAAAGCGTTCTCCGTCTCTGTCAATCTCGTTGTCACAAAGAATCACTGAAAACGTGAAGAGGTCTTCCGCTTTCATATCATTGAGAGTATACTGATTGATCTGGTCGAGCTCTTCGGGCGTTATTTCGCTTGCTCTGTACTCGATCACTCTGCCGTCTCTGAGCTCAACAGACGTTGCAGGATAAGCAGGCCGATGAGTAAGTATCGACACCTCAAACATATCGAGCTTGCTTATATCACGCTCGTATGTACCGTCTGAGGCCTGCTTATAGCTTGATTCAATCGGATTCATGCCGAAGCTCCAGCCTTTCAGCTTCCCTGCTCTGGCAAGGCTTATGATCTCTTCATCTGTCACCTGTGCACAGGCGTAAAGGCCGATATTGTCTTCTTCAAGCTCGATGCTGTCAGGCAGCACCCTTGAATGGTTGAGCTTGAAATCTACTTTCGGGTTTCTTCTCAGACTGTCGGCAAAAGCGCCTTGTTTGATGACCTCCCGAAAGTCTCCGGGAGCGTCACGCCCCTTAGCTTTAGGCAACAGCTCAGACTTACGTTCGACAGCGTTTACATAGCCGCTCAGCTCTACTGTGTCGGCTCTGAGTTCAACTTTCATTTTTATCACCTCTTTCGATTTTTTTGCATAATAAAAGCGCCTGTGACCGGCATTTTTGCCGTTCGCAAACGCTTGTATCTGTATTCTGTTTATCTCCCCGGGGAGAGTTGGGCATAAAAACCGCCCGAAGGCGGTTATGTGTGTTATTCAACTGTTAAGTGAAATCACTTGCTAACCTTTAGTTTTCTTTTCATTACTCGGAACATAACATACTGGATCATTATTCTTCCAAGCTTCTCGATACTCTTCAACAGTCAT
>ONLC01000024.1 GCA_900318545.1 uncultured Eubacteriales bacterium | reverse complement strand
CCGCAGACTTCATCAAGAAGTACGGTTCCGAGCAGTACTACAGACTTGCAGGTCTGCCGCCAAAGCAGGCAACACACAATAACCTGTATGAGCTCAATCTTACGGATTGCCTCCAGGTATAAAATGAAATTAAGAAGCCGACCCCGAATGGGTCGGCTTTGCTTCAATTTACAGGTGAATATTATGAAAAGAAATATATTGATCGTCCTCGCGGCAGCTGCTGTTTTTGCAGGCTGCAATGAATCTGCTGACAGCAGTAATAATAAGAAAGAGAATTCAGATATCAGCGTAAGTGCATCAAATTCAGCAGATACTATATCTACAGGCGATCCTGATGTTGATGAACAGCTGAGGACTATGCTGAGGGATATTGAACAGACCCTTGAAACAAACACGGAAGAGCTGCATATTACTGACATGACATATACACCGATGACCCTGTCGGTAACAGTTGAAGAGGAAAGCGATATAGACAAAGTGAAAAACTGGCTTGAAAGCAAAGGGAAACCACTTGCCTGTGTGGATATACATACCCCCTATCAGGAGATCGTTCCCGTGCCGCCCAAGGACGGAAAAACTATCAGCGATATAGATTCCGTAAGGGCTCTGCTGGAAAAGTACAGCAATGAGTTCAAGTATGTACGCTGTGTTGAGAAGGGCGGCAAGATATTTGTTGAGCTGGAAGAGGACTATTATTACCTGTCGGATTCGGTGAAAGAGTATCTTGAAGCCTGCGGCGTGGATATGGAGATCATTCGTTTCAGTGAATCGGTCAGGGAAAACACCTGAGCAGTGAAGCACCCTGCTTTTGCAGGGTGCTTTTTTGCAGCAAAAAAGCTCCGCAGCTATCTATTAAACGTTCAGCAAAACAGACAAAGCGAATGCTTTAAGTTTGTGCAGCTTTTCACCATAAAAAGGCTGCCTTAAAACCGTATCTTATACAGAGGGAAAAATCTTTTACCGTTAAGGAGTGATATGTATGAAAAAGCTTATCATATTAATGATGGCAGTGCTGCTGGTGACAGGCTGCGGTTCTGTGGCAGAGGAGAAAGAATCCTCGGTTGATGAGTCGGTCGTGGTGTCTGTAAAGGAGCTTGCCGAGCCTAAAGTGTGTACTTTGAAAAATGACGGCGCTATATATCACTCGGGGGTAGATTTCGAGGACTCAGAGCTTTGCCGAAAAGTGACGGAGTACTGTACCGATATTCAGGACAAATACGAGCCCTTGAACGAAAAGGAGCTCGAGCAGTATAGAAGCTCCGATGTCCCGAAGGGTGTATATATATCGGCAAAGCTTAACAACGGGCTCACCGCATATATGCGTGCTGCTGACGATTATATCAGTATCAGCGGAACTGTTTATCACACCGTAGATCACGAGGCAGGAGCTTTACGGGGGTACCTTGTGAAATACATGGCAGAGAACACTCCTGACAAAGGCATTTAACAAGAGTAAGAGCCGACCCAAAAGGGTCGGCTCTTTTGCTGAAAAAAAGCTCCGAGGCTTGCCTCAGAGCTTGTACTAATGTATTTATCCGATACCGTCAGCAAAGGTGATCGGCACTCCGAAGAGCACTCCTGCGTTCGGAACGTCAAGGTCTCCCGTGATGTCCGTTATTGCCTTTCTTGCTGCCTCAACCTGTTCCTCCTGAACTGCGATGAGAAGCAGCTTTCCTTTCTGTGCAGGGTCAACTCCGTGTAATATAGTCCTTAGAGCGCTTATCGCAGGAAGGTTGTCCATTTCGGAGATAGACTTCGCCATTCCAAGGCTGTCAAGCACCGTACCTCCTCTTACTCCTGCCGATGCAAGAGCCTGCATAATATCGTCAACAAGCTCGATCCTCTTAATAATCAAAAATAGTAACTGCATTTCAATCACTGTTCCTTTCTTCCTGAGTTATTTATTACTTCATTATGAAGGCTGCCGCTGTCCAGTCCTCTTTGGTGCGTACCTCTGTAAGCTCAAAGCCCTGAGCCTTTACAGCATCGAGTACCTCGTCCTTGCGGCTGTCGATGATGCCTGATATGATAAGCTTTCCGTTCGGTTTCAGAAATCCCCCGAAAATCGGAGACATAGCCAGCAGCACATCTGCCACTATATTGGCGCAGACCACATCATAGCCTGTGCCGAGCTTTTCTCTCAGCCCCTCATCATCAATAACATTTCCGCAGAACGCCTCATACCTGTCAGACGGGATAGCGTTCTTCTGTGCGTTCTCCCCTGCAATTTTGACAGAGTTTGCGTCAATATCCACAGCCTTTACACTCTCTGCACCCAAAAGCACCGCCGCTATTGAGAGTATACCGCTTCCGCAGCCAAGGTCAAGCACTCTGTCGCCCTCGCTGAGATTTTTCTCAATAAGCTCCAGACAAAGCTGTGTAGTGTTGTGCTGACCTGTTCCGAACGAAGCCGCAGGGTCGATCTCGAGCACTGTTCTGTTCTCGCCCTCGGGTATATCCTCCCATGAGGGCTTTATCAGCAGCTTTTCTCCCACGCAAAGCGGCTTGAAGTACTGCTTCCAGTTGTTAGCCCAGTCCTCTTCACGAACATTCTTGAGCTCATATTCAAGCCGTCCGAACGCCTTCTCGCTGTCTCTGCCCTTGAGAGCGTTAAGCTCAGCCTTTACGCCCTCGAGATAGTCGAGTCCCTGTGCATTTTCGGGCAGGTAAGCCGTAATGACGGTCTCTCCGTCCTGTCTGGACATTAAGCTTTCATCAATATAATCCCAGTTCTGTTCCTTGTTTTCAAGAAACTCCCTGAAATCCTCGGGATCCTGAATAACAAAGCCGTTGATCCCAAGCCCCAGTAATGAGCCCGTGACCGCCTCTATTCCTGCGGTCGTAGTGTAGATCTCTATTTCTATCCAGTTCACTGTTTGTTCTCCTCCGAATGATTATTGATAAATTGCAAGCAAATATCCAAGGTTATTATAACATGTTTTTAATAATTTGTAAAGCCATATCTCTGAATTTTTGTTAAATTTCACACAATTCTCACACAAAGCCAAAAAGAATACAGCAAAACCCCTCTGTGTTCGGGCGGTATCATAGTATCTGCGTGACCTGTCGGGGGAAACCTTTCTGAAGAAAGGTTCTCCCCCGGACCCCTTTCCAAAGACTTTTAACTTAATTTTGCCCCTCAGGAGCAGCCTTGACAGAAAAGTGGAACGAGTTCAAATGCTCACTCTTTCAATGAAGCTCCTGAGGGGCAAAATTATACTAGAAGTTTTAGGAAGGGAGTTTGAGGGATAACCCTTTTTCAAAAGGGTTTCCCTCAATAAGTCATACAGGTATTATAGCACCGCCCGAGCACAGAGGGGCTACTCTCTGGAGCCTTTGAAGAAGGCTTTTAGTCTTGCGAATAGGCCTTTTTTCTTTACGGGGGCAGGCTTGATCTCCTTTGGGGCATTTGCATAGGCTTCGGCAAAAAAGCGTGACTGTGCATCTATTGCGGCATCGCCTCTTTCGGCACGCTTATACTTGCCGTCTGGCTGCATAACACGAGCCTTCACATTGTCCTTCATCTGTGTTTCAAAGATATAAAGCACCTTTGCCTTGATCTCCTCATCGAGGATAGGTGCTGCGACCTCAACACGGCGGGTAGTGTTTCGGGTCATATAGTCGGCACTTGATATGTATACCTTTTTTCTCACACCTGTTCCGAAAATATATATTCTTGCGTGCTCAAGATACCGCCCGACTATCGAGCGTATCGTCACGTTTTCAGTCACCTTTTTAACGCCTGCCACCAGACAGGAAATACCTCTGATAACAAGGTCAACTTTAACACCTGCCTGAGAGCACTCTATCAGCTTATCAATGATAGCCTTATCGGTCAGTGAATTGAGCTTAGCGCCCACATAGCCCTCACCGCCCGACCTTGCGATGCTTATCTCGTTGTCCATCATTTCAAGCACCTTGTTCTGCAGGCAGTGCGGAGCTACCAGCAAAAGCTTGGCGTCCTCAACAAGCTCGCCTATCTGTAAGGTGCGGAACACCTCGCAGGCGTCCTCAGCTATCTCACGGTTTGAGGTCATAAGGCTGAGGTCAGTGTACAGACCTGCGGTTTTCTCGTTGTAGTTGCCTGTTCCTATCTGTACTGTGTACTTTACATCTCTGCCTATCTTTCTTGTGATAAGGCATAGCTTTGAGTGTACTTTAAGCCCCTGCGGTCCGTAAATTACCCTGCAGCCCGACTCTTCAAGCAGCTTTGACCAGCCGATGTTATTCTCCTCATCAAACCTTGCTCTGAGCTCAACCAGCACCAGCACTTCCTTGCCGTTTTCAGCCGCCTGACAAAGAGCCTTTATGATCTTTGAGTTTTTAGCCACCCTGTAAAGCGTCATCTTTATCGACACTACTGTTTCGTCAGCAGCGGCTTCGTTGAGAAGCGTTATAAACGGCTTTATAGACTCATACGGATAGGAAAGCAGAATGTCCTTTTTATCTATCTGCTCTATCATAGGCACGCCCTGTTCTATCATCGGCGATGCCTGCGGCTCCTGCTTTACAAAGAAGAGAGCCTTCTTGTCCTGTGCCTTGTCGAACACGGAGAACACAAACGAAAAGTCAAGCGGAGACTTTTCCGTGAACACCTGCTTCGGGGAGAGCTCCAGCCTTGAAAGGAGCTCTGTCAGTACAGCCTCGGAGGGCTGCTTTGAGAGCTGTAATCTCACAGGGCAGAGCCTTTTTCTTTTCTTTATAAGCTCCGACATATTCTCACGGAAATCAAGCTCCGAGTCAAAGCCCTCGTCAACATCTATGTCGGCATTTCTTGTAACTCTGATAAGAGTTTTCTCTTCTATCTTGTAGCCCGTGAAGGCACGGTCAAGAAAGTGCAGGATAACGTCTTCGGCAAGCACAAAGCTTATTTCTCCGTCCTCGCACGGGAGGAAAACCACTCTCTGGAACTTCTCACTGCACCCGACAATACCTATAACAAGCCCCGACTTTGAGCTGAGCTTAGTTACAGCGTAGATGCTCTCATTCACAAGGAACGGGAACGGGTGCCTCTTATCAATAATGAAAGCATTCAGAAAGGGCTTTATCTCATAGGCAAAGTAAGCCTCGAGAAATTCAAGCTCAGTCTTTGAGAGGTTTTTCATGCTCTTATGAAAAATGCCGTTTAGCTCCAGCTCCTTGCATATCACTGAGTAGGACTTATCCTTTACGGGCATAAGCTCCTTTACCCTTGCGAATATTGCCGAGAGCTGCTCCGAGGGTCTCATTTTAGACTTGTTGTCCTTGTCCTCGTCATCAACAAGGGACTGATCATATATCGAGCCCACACGCACACGGAAGAACTCATCAAGGTTGCTTGCAAAGATAGACTGAAAGAGCATTCTCTCCAGCAGCGGAGTATTATTGTCCTGAGCCTCTTCGAGAACCCTTTCATCAAATTTGAGCCATGAAAGCTCTCTGTTGTCATAAACCTGTTTAGCCAAAAAGTATTACACCTTTCGTTTATATTTTGTATTTATGCTTAGCCGCCGAGTCTTATCATTTCGTTTATGCAGACCTTAGCCTTCTCTATAAGCTCCTGCTCCATAATGATCTCACGCTTAGTCTCGGTGCCGACCTCAAGACAGCTCTTGTAAACGTCCATAAGAGTGGTAAGCTTCATGTTCGGGCAGATAAGCCGCTTTGACATCACATAAAATTCCTTTTCGGGGAACCTGTACTGCAAATGCTCGGCGATTGAGTTTTCAGTTCCGATGATAAACTCCTTTGCATCGCTCTTAGCCGCATAGTTCATTATATCCGAGGTTGAGCCTGCGTAGTCGCAAAGCTCGGTCACTTCGGGACGGCACTCGGGGTGAACCAGCACAAGTGCATTCGGGTGAGCAGCCTTTGCTTCAAGAAGCTCATCCCTTGTTATTGCCGCATGAACAGGACAGCCGCCCTGCAAAAGCATAATGTCCTTTTCGGGGCAGGCCTTCTGAACGAAGGCACCTAAGTTGCAGTCGGGAATGAAAAGAATCTTCTCGGCGTCCATAGCCTTGACTATCTTCACAGCCGAGGAGCTTGTAACGCACACATCGCAGACAGCTTTAAGCGCCGCAGTAGTATTTACATAGCAGACTACCTTTCTGTCGGGCTCACGCTTTTTTAGCTCAAGGATCATCTCGGGCTCCATCTGCTCAGCCATAGGACAGCCTGCATCGGGGTGGGAGAGATATACTCTTTTTTCGGGCGAGAGCATTTTTGCGGTCTCTGCCATGAAATGAACTCCGCACATAAGGATATTTTTATTCTGCACCTTGGCCGCCTCAACGGAGAGCTTGTAGGAATCCCCCGTAATATCGGCAATTTCGACTATCTCCTTAGCCTGATAGCTGTGGGCAAGTATGCAAATGTCCTTTTCGGATTTAAGGTCAAGTATTTTCTGCTGTATATCCTTTATCATATAAAGCCGTCCTTTCGGTATATTATCTTTATTATTATAGCATATATGAGCGAAAAAGTAAAGTATAATTATCAAAAATATACTATAATAAAAGACGAACTCCCATAGCGGGGTGAGCTATGGGAGCCAAAATAAAATTATAGGGGAGAAGCAAGTAGAATAAAATTCTACCAGCATATTATATGAAGGCTTGGGGTAAAAGCCAACATATCAAACTTGAAAGTGTGAAAGTGTTTTTCACTATCCATATTATATCTGTTCAATGTGTTATCCGTGTGAAAAGTTATTGTATCATTTATGAATTTTATTGAAATTTTGAAACAGCTGTGTTATAATACTAAAAGCAAAAATGAGAAAAGGCAGTGATAATATGCCAAGGTTTTTCTGCGATGATATTTCTGACGGTAAGGTAAGCATTAAGGGCAGCGATGCCAGACATATCGGAAGAAGCCTGCGTATGCGGCTGGGCGATGAAATAACCGTTTGCTCGGGCGGTGTGGAGTACATTTCAAAAATACTGACAATATCAGACGAGCTGGTCTCCTGCGAGGTGCTTGAAGAAATGCCCTCGGAAAATGAAGCGGATATAAGGCTTACGCTTTATCAGGCAATGCCGAAGTCAGATAAGCTTGACACTATAGTTCAGAAGGCAACGGAGCTCGGGGCGGCAAGGATATGTCCTGTGCTGACGGAAAGGTGCGTTTCACGC
The DNA here is from genome assembly GCA_900318545.1 of uncultured Eubacteriales bacterium. GTDB lineage: Bacteria > Bacillota > Clostridia > Oscillospirales > Ruminococcaceae > Hominimerdicola. The sequence continues at coordinate 6,240 of ONLC01000024.1, read as the reverse complement.
CCTGATAAGAAGAGCTTTGAGAAAAAGCTCGAACGGCTGAGACGCATATCCCTGGAGGCCTGCAAGCAGTCGGAGAGGGCAGCTATGGTTGAGATCAGTCCGATAATGAGCTATGATGAATGCCTTGATGAAATGAAAGCTCTCGATATGCCGCTTATGTGCTACGAAAGGGGCGGTGAGTCACTTTCGGCAGTGGGACTGAAGGCAGGTCAGAGCGTGGGGCTTCTGATAGGCAGCGAGGGAGGATTTTCGCCGCAGGAGGCCGAAAGAGCTGAGTCGGCAGGAGTAAGGCTGATAGGTCTCGGGAAAAGGATACTAAGGTGCGAAACTGCACCTGTTGCGGCGATCAGCATAATAATGCATCTGACCGGGAACATGGAATAGGAGAAAACAAAATGAAAAAGCTTATAATAATGCTTGCGGTGATATCCGCAGTTACACTTGCAGGCTGCAAGGACGACAGCTCTTCATCGGAGGGGAGCTCGAAGGCGGCTGATAAGGCAAAGCAGACCACTGTAACGGTGAGTGCTTCCGAGGGCTCTTCCGAGGGCGGCTCGGCTGAGAGCAAGGCTGACAGCAAAACAGACAGCAAGGCTGATGAAAAGAGCGGCTCGGACAGGGACAGCTCGAAGGCAGCCTCGGAAAACAAGACCGACGATAAGACCACGACTACCAAAAAGAGCACCGACACCAATAACGGCAGCACGGCAAATGCTGGGGGCGGCTCGGAAAATACGGGCAGCTCGGGCGGAAACAATGCAGAAACCTCTGCCGATGCTAAGAGCACCGAAAAAACAGAGACTAAGAAAACCGAAAAGCAGACCTCAAAGAGCACTGAGAAGCCCTCGCAGACAGAGCAGACCGAGATGACCGTTCCCGATATTGACCTTGATGAGAACGAGCTTCCTATTATTCCTGTCACATAATTGCGAAAATTTTAACAAAATTTTCTTGAAATGAGTTTGGCTGTGTGCTATACTGTTTCTGTAATATTTTTTAGTCTGGAGGAATTTAAAATGAGTATGTATGTAACCTGCCTCGATCTTGAGGGAGTTCTGGTGCCTGAGATCTGGATAGCTTTTGCTGAGGCAAGCGGTATCCCGGAGCTTCGCAGGACTACAAGAGACGAGCCCGATTACGATAAGCTTATGAAGTACAGGCTCGCTATACTGAAGGAGCACGGTTTAGGTCTGAAGGAGATACAGGAAACGATCGCTAAGGTTGACCCCATGCCCGGAGCAAAGGAGTTCCTTGATGAGCTCAGAAGCTTCACACAGGTCATCATTATAAGCGATACCTTCTATCAGTTCGCAGGACCTCTTATGAAGAAGCTGGGTTATCCGACACTGTTCTGCAACACTCTGGAGGTCGGCGAGAACGGTGAGATAACAGGATATAAGATGAGATGCGAGAAGTCAAAGCTTACAACAGTCAAGGCACTGCAGTCAGCAGGCTTTACAACTATTGCAGCAGGCGACAGCCACAATGACCTCGGCATGATCGAGGCCAGCAAGGCAGGCTTCCTGTTCAGGAGCACAGACGCTATCAAGGCTGAGCACCCCGAGCTTCAGGCATTTGAGGAGTATGACGAATTCCTCGCAGCTATCAAGGCAGCTATGGACTGATAAATGCAAAACGCTTACGGAAATAAGCCGTAGGCGTTTTTTTGATCTCGCACAAAACACTTGAAATCCTGAAAGAACTGTGCTATAATGACTCTGTCAATGAAAAAGGGCAAGGAGTGATAAAATGTCGGATACAAAAAGGCTCACACGAATGGTGTCGAACCTTAATGCTTTGGTGCTGATAATATTCTATATTCTGGATGCCCTGCTTATAAGGCTTGACAAATATGTGGTAACAGCCCTTTTCAAAGACTCAAAGGCTTACACTGATATACTCAGCATCTCGGCTTATGTGGTGCAGTATCTTGTGGTGGTGCCGCTGTGTCTGCTGGTGCTGAAGGTGCTTGAGCCCGATCATGAGCTCAGGATAAAGGAACGCCTGACAAAGCCGAACGTAAGCTCGGGGCAGCTGCTTCGCTGGATAGTTATGTGCTTTGGTCTGATATAGGCATCAAGCTATCTTAACTCGTTTTTCTTCCTGCTGGTGCAGTCTGTATCGGGGGTGGAGTTCAATACTGTCAGCTTCGCTGCAAACCCGACCTTTCTGGGCGTGCTCTCAAATATAATAGCTATGACGCTTTTAGCACCCTTTTATGAGGAGCTGCTGTTCAGAGGGGCACTTCTCTCGAATGCACGCAGAATAGGCAGCTGGACGGCTGTTTTTGCAGTGGGTATAAGCTTCGGAATGTGGCACGGAACATATTCGCAGATACTTTATGCTGCGGTAATGGGCACCTGTGCGGCTTTTCTGGTCGAGAAGACAGGCTCGCTGTTTTCATCGCTCCTGCTGCATATCTGCATAAATACGATAGGCGCTGTGCAGTCGATATTCTTAGGCTTCCTCGACTTTGACGAGCTTCAGAAAACCCTTTCGGAAAACGACTTTTCATATATCTCGGCTCACAAGGGTGCATTTATGGGGCTTATAATTCCTGCCGTAATAGTGTTTATACTGATGATCTGCGGAATAGTTATCTTTGTAAGAGAGCTGAGATACCACAAGGAGACCTTTGCACTATCCGAGAGACACAGAGATGTGTCCGTAAAGGGAAAGCTGGGGCTGTATTTTACTGCACCGATAGCTGTGATAGCTGTTATCGGCTCGCTGACTATAGCGGTGCTCTCGGCTATGGGAAAGATATAAAAACTAAGGAGATACAAAATGCCTGATAATAAAAACAAGGACTACGAAAACCTCGGCGGAGTTTATGACTTCGATGACTACTATGATGAGGGCTACGAGTCGGACTATGAAAACGGCGGAAACTATGCTGATTCGCCCTACGGCGAAGCACCGTATGAGCCTCAGCAGGGCTCTCAGGGACAGAGACAGCAAAGCCCTCAGCGGCAAAGGCAGGGAGCTCAGCCAAGGAGAAGACCCTCGGGCGGAGGCTCGCATCAGCAGGGGGGAGGCTCAAGAAGCCAAAGACCTGCACGGAAGCCTCAAAAGCAGAAATCACGCTATGATGACTACAAAAGCCCATACGACGCAGACACAAAAACCAAAAAGAGCAGCAGACCCTACAGCAAAAAGAAAACTCACCCTGTAAGAAATGCGATAAGGATAGCTCTTCTTATAATTGTGGTGCTGGCACTGATATTCAATCTGATGCTGTGGCATTACTGCGGTCTTGTAGAGCACATTGAGGGCGGAAAGCGTGCCAAGACCGATGCTTCGATGACGAGCAGTGATGTCAGAAATATCCTCATTATCGGCTCGGACACAAGAACTGTCGAGGAGAGGGGCCGCACCGACTCGATGATACTGCTGTCAATAAACAGCAAGAGAAAAGAGATAGTTATGACCTCGTTTATGAGGGATATGTATGTGAACATCAAGGGCTTCAATGCCGACGGCGAGAGCATAGATACATGGGGTAAAATGAACTCGGCTTATGTTTACGGCGGTGCGGAGCTGCTTATGGACACGATAGAATATAACTTTGATATACAGGTCGATGACTATGTGTACATAGATTTCTATTCGTTTGTTGATATAGTTGACGCTATCGGCGGAATAGATATGGAGATCACCGACGAAGAAGCCGAGGGTATGATACCGCCTATGGCAGAGCAGAACAAGATAATGGAGCTTCCGAAGGGAACTGACTACCTTGACCACGGCGGAAAGCTGCACCTTAACGGCAATCAGGCACTTGCCTATGCAAGACTCAGGTATGTCGGAAATGCAGACTTTGAGCGTACCTCACGGCAGAGAGAGGTCATATCAAAGATAATTGAAACAGTGAAGTCGAGCGGACCCTTCACAATGATGGATTTTGCAAAGACCTCGGCTAAGAGCCTGCGTTCCAACATGAGCAGGTGGCAGCTGTTCGGGCTGTGCTATAAGGCTCTGTTTTCGATGAAGTACAAGACGGTATCGCTGAGGCTGCCCGATGACGAGTCCTTCTCCTATGGCACTACAGATGACGGACAGTCGGTGCTGACGGTTGACTTCGATAAGTGTCAGGCTCTGCTGCGTGAGAAGATATATTCGTAAATATTGAGCTCCCGATATTGCATCGGGAGCTTTTTGCTTGTAAAGTCTTGAAAAATCCTTCGGACTGTGCTATAATAACTATATATGTCTGCACAGACAGAAATCTTAGATCTGGAGAACTAATATGGATAAATCAAAGATAAGAAACTTTTGTATAATAGCTCATATCGACCACGGAAAGTCAACGCTCGCTGACAGGATACTTGAGCTGACCGATACTGTGGCGCTCAGAGATATGGAAAACCAGCTCCTTGACAATATGGACATTGAGCGTGAGAGAGGTATCACTATCAAGGCGAGAGCTGTGCGTATGACCTACCATGCCGATGACGGCGAGGACTATATCTTCAACCTTATTGACACCCCGGGACACGTTGACTTCAACTACGAGGTCTCACGTTCGCTCGCTGCCTGCGAGGGCGCAATACTGATAGTTGACGCTTCACAGGGAATTGAGGCTCAGACACTTGCAAACACCTACCTTGCAATTGAGCATGACCTTGAAGTGCTGCCCGTTGTAAACAAGATAGACCTCCCGGGTGCTGACCCCGAGAGAGCCTGCAACGAGATCGAAAACGTAATAGGCATACCTGCTATGGACGCTCCACGTATATCTGCAAAGCTGGGTACCAACATCAAAGAGGTGCTTGAACGCATTATCACCGATATTCCTGCCCCGAAGGGCGAGGAGGAAGAGCCGCTTAAAGCCCTCATCTTTGACAGCTACTATGACTCATACAAGGGCGTTATCATATACTGCCGTGTGAAGGAGGGGCATCTCAAAGCAGGCGATACTATCCGTCTTATGGCAACAGGGGCAGAGTTTCAGACTGTTGAGGTCGGCTTTATGGGTGCTACAGAGCTTATCCCCGTAGGTGAGCTCCACGCAGGCGAGGTTGGCTATATTGCCGCTTCGATCAAGGATATCGGTGATACCCGTGTGGGAGACACAGTCACCAATGCCGAAAACCCCTGTGCAGAGGCGCTCCCCGGCTACAAGAAGGTAAACCCTATGGTCTACAGCGGTATCTATCCTGCTGACGGTGCAAAATATCCCGATCTCAGAGATGCGCTTGAAAAGCTTCTTCTGAACGATGCAAGCCTTTCCTTTGAGCCCGAAACCTCAGTGGCACTGGGCTTCGGCTTCAGGTGCGGTTTTCTGGGACTTCTGCACATGGAGATAATTCAGGAGCGTTTAGAGCGTGAATACAACCTCGACCTTATAACTACGGCACCCTCGGTTATCTACAAGGTAAACCTGACCGACGGCACAACCGTATTTATCGACAACCCGACAAACTACCCGGAGCCTGCCCTTATCGCAGGTGCAGAGGAGCCTGTAGTGAATGCACACATTTACACTCCGCCCGATTATGTCGGCAATATAATGGAGCTTTGTCAGGACAGGCGAGGCACCTTCAAGGACATGAAGTACCTTGATGAAAACAGGGTTGACCTGCACTACATTCTGCCGCTGAACGAAATAGTTTACGATTTCTTCGATGCACTCAAATCAAGGACAAAGGGCTATGCATCATTTGATTACGAGCTGAAGGGCTATGAGCCCTCGAAGCTTGTGAAGCTTGATGTTCTTCTCAACGGAGAAACTGTTGACGCTCTGTCCTTTATCGTTCATGTTGACAAGGCATATCCGAGGGCAAGAAAGATAGTAGAGCGTTTGAAAGAGAACATACCCAGGCAGCTTTTCGAGGTACCTGTACAGGCGGCTATCGGCGGAAAGATAATCGCAAGAGAAACTATAAAGGCACTCAGAAAGGACGTACTTGCGAAGTGTTACGGCGGAGACATCACGAGAAAGAAGAAGCTGCTTGAGAAGCAAAAAGAGGGCAAGAAGCGAATGAGGCAATTGGGCTCGGTATCGGTACCGCAGGAGGCGTTTATGTCGGTGCTGAAGCTGGACGAGTAATAGGTAACAGGTAATAGGTAACAGGTAACAGGTAAAGTGTCAGTTTCACTGACTTATGACCATTTGGGCACGCAGCAAGCTGCAAGAGCCTGCCAAGGGATTAAGAAAAGAGTTCGCCAAGCCGGACGATAGCGGCTTGCGGGTTTTTAGGGCAGAGCCCTAAACAGAGCACGAGACAGAGTCTCGTT
>ONLC01000001.1 GCA_900318545.1 uncultured Eubacteriales bacterium | reverse complement strand
TCAAGCACTCTTCCCGATGACGACACTACATAGTACGAGCCGTTATCCTCGATGTCAACGGCTTTTTCGGCCTCGGTGCAGGTGATAACAAGGGTAGAGGGCAGCTTTTGCTGAACCTTGACGTCCTCGATGTAGACGAGGTTGTTTTTAAGCCTTTCCTCGACCACATCGGTATCGAGCCTTATAAGGTTCTGACCGCTCTGCACGCCGCCGACTATCTGTATCTGCTCATCACCGTAGAGGGTAACGCCCTCGATCTGAATTGTTTCGATATTGAAGAAAAACACAAGGCAGGCAATAAGTATTATCGCAAGCACAATAAATATGCTCCCGATGTACAGATTACGCATTCTTGCGGTTTTCAGCTCCTCAACGTATGCCTTCAGCTCGGCATCGTTTACGGTATCTGTGCTGTTGTTCTCGTTAAACTCTCCGTTTTCGCTCATTTTTACCTTTCCTTAACAGTTTTCTCGTCTGATGTCTGCTCCAAGCAGAGCAAGTGTTTTCTCTATCTTTTCATAGCCCCTGTCAATGAGGCATATATTTGTGACTGTGCTCTCACCCTGAGCCGCAAGTGCCGCACACACAAGAGCCGCACCGCCTCTGAGGTCGGGGGCTACAACTCCTGTTCCGTATAGCTCCCTCACTCCTGTGACTACCGCAGTTCTGCCCTCGGTCTTGATGTCTGCGCCCATTCGGGCGAGCTCATCAACGTGCCTGAAGCGGCTGCTGAAAATAGTTTCTGTAATAACGCTGGTACCCCTTGCTTTGCAGAGCATTGCCATAACAGGTGCCTGAGCATCTGTCGGGAAGCCGGGGTAGGGAAGCGTTTTAATGTCCCTTACAGCCCTGAGGGGCTTTTTCGCGTTTAAGTATATCCTGTCAGCGCTGTCCGAAACAAGGCAGCCTGCCTGCCTGAACACATCGGTAACAGCACCCAAGTCCTGAGCTCTCGCCCCTTTAAGAACGATCTCTCCTCCTGTTGCCGCAGCTGCTGCCATAAAGGTAGCCGCACATATCCTGTCGGGCATTACCGTATATTCGCAGCCATGAAGCTCCTTAACGCCCTTTATACGCACAGTACCCGAGGAGCCTCCGATTATCCTTGCTCCGCAGCAGCGGAGAAACTCGGCAAGATCCTCTATCTCGGGCTCTCTGGCGGCATTGCAGATGACTGTTTCACCGTCGGCAAGGGCAGCACAGAGCATTATGTTCTCCGTAGCACCCACTGAGGGGAACGGCAGATTTATCACAGCTCCCTTTATCCCGTGAGGACACTCACAGATAAGCTCGCCGTACTTTTCTGTTATTTTAACACCCATCTGCCTGAGTGCTCTCAGGTGCATATCAATAGGTCTCGGACCGAGCTCACAGCCCCCGGGAAACGAAAGCCTGCACGCACCTGTTTTGCCGAGTACAGCTCCGAGAAAGACGATAGATGAACGCATCTGCCGCATAAGCTTTTCGGGAACGTGAATACTGCTTATGCCTGTCGGGTCGGCGGTAACTGTACCGTCCACGAAGGCAGTTTTTACACCTAAGCTTGCAAGTATCCTGCAGGCGGCATACACATCTGAGAGCTCGGGTATGCCCCGAAGCTTCACCTGCGAGCCTGCAAGCACACAGCCTGCCAGTATCGGCAGGGCACTGTTTTTAGCTCCCTGAACTGTAAGCTCCCCCGAGAGCTGTTTTCCGCCCTTTATAATAAGTCTCTGCATAAGACCCACTCCCTGTCGTCATTATGACTTATACTATGCACGACAGGCCTTAGGGGTGCAGATCACTCTGTAAGGCTGAGTGATATATTGTTTGATACGGGCATAAATGCGGGTATGCAGGGTATGTAGGTGGATTTTGTTATCTTCTTTTCGGCGCCCTCGGTAGATATTATCAGCGAGGATACGCAGTCATCAAACTGTGCATCGTCCATGTCGCTTACGTTTACAAGGACTCTTACAGTGACCTCCTTGCTGGAGAAGCCGGGAATAAGGTCTCCCACTACCTTGCCGTCGGAATTTTTCTTGACGGAGGCAGCATAACAGACAGCGTCCTTATAGTCGCCCGAAACTCTGAAAATATCGTACTGCGGTATTTTCAGCTCCAGCGGAGATGTATTTCTGATCGTGAACACAAGGTCTACCACCCTGTAGTTTTCCGGATCCTCTGATGAGAATGCACTCTCGTTATACACCGAATAGTTAGCGGCGGCGTAGGTTTTGAAGTCAGTCATTCCCATGCCCTCAAAGGGGTCGTCATCAAACTTGACCTTGCTCATATCCGAGTTGCTCGAGAAGAAGGGCGGGAAGAACAGTATCAGCACAAGTAAGCCCGCCACAAGGATAACCACCAGCTTAACGATGGTTGACTTTTTCACATAGGAATGGCCTATCTTTGTGCCCTTGGAAAGACCTGTAGCCGCCTGAGCAGGCTTGTTTGCAGCATAACGCATAAGGTCGTTTTCCTTATCCCTGCGCATCTGCTCGAGCTCCTCTGCGGTATGCAGGCTCACATCGTCATAGGACTTGGTAGCTCTGTCAAAGCGGTCCTGCCGTACTCTCTTATCACCGATAAAGATCTGGTCGGCCTTGGAGTTGATATCGTCCTTATTGCCGAATTTAGGGTCGGAAAGGGCGATTATTTTGTCGGTATCGGGGGTGCTTATGCTGTCCATAGAACCCTTTTTATTGTATCTTCTGTAGTTCTTATCCATTTATCTTATCATTCCTTGCAGGTTTATTTTCCAATAAGCTTCTTTAACACACCGAATATTCTTTCCTCGGTGTCTGCTACATGAAGGGATCTTGCGTTTTCAGCACTCTTTTCGAGCCTGCTGCTGTCCTCGATATAGGACTTTACTGTCTTTATAAAGACCTCGTCCGTGAGGTCCTTTTCCTCAATTACTGTGGCGGCTCCTGCATTCTGGAGGACCATTCCGTTATAGTACTGGTGGTTCTCGGCGACGTGGGGCGAGGGTATAAGCACTGCGGCTCTGCCGACTGCTTCAAGCTCTGCGAGGGAAGCAGCTCCGCACCGTGATATCACAAGGTCAGCCGCTGCCATAGCTACGGGCATATTTATGTAGTCCTTTATAATGAGCCTGCTGTTGCCGTTTATCCTTACACCGCTCTGCTCGAGCTTCAGCACAAAGTCCTTATAGCCCTGATAGGTACCGTAGGAGTGTACGTGGTTTACCTTAACATCATTGTCCTGATACCACCTGAGAAGAGCTGCTACCTTCTCATTGAGCGTCTGGGCACCGAGGCTTCCTCCTGTGGAGAGCACACAGACCTCGTCCTTATCAAAGCCGAGCTGAGCCTTAGCGTCGAGCTTCGACATCGTATTGAAGGCACCTCTTACGGGCAGACCGGTTACGGTCATGCTTGCGTTTTCGGGGAAGTACTTTTTAGCCTCCTCCACAGTGAGCATTACCTCATCTACCTTTTTTGCGAGTATCTTGTTTGTAACACCCGGAAAGGCGTTCTGCTCGTGGATAGCTGTTTTTATCTTCATTTTGGCGGCTGCTCTGAGCACAGGTCCTGAAACATATCCGCCTGTTCCGACTACAAGGTCGGGCTTGAATTCTCTGATTATTGCCTTTGCCCTGCTCCCCGACTTCATAAGGCAGCCCATAGCGTGTATATTACGTTTTATGTTCTCACCGCTTATCTGCCGCTGAAAGCCCTCTATCTTTATCGGATAGAACTGATAGCCTGCCTTGGGCACAAGCTTTGCCTCGAGCTTTTCGGGGTTGCCTGCAAAGGCTATTTCGCAATCGGGGTAATGCTTTTTTATTATCTCAGCGATAGCAAGAGCAGGGTTTACATGGCCTGCCGTGCCGCCGCCTGCGAGAAGAACTCTGAGCATGGTCCTTACGCACCTTTCGTTTATTCTTGTATAACGGGCTCTTCAATTATCGGAGCCTCTTCGGTCTCGGATTCGTCATCGGGCTGCTCCTCCGGAGGGAGGTTTTTAAGCCTTGACGCCTGACGTGAAATATTCAGAAGTATACCCATTTCGGCAAGCTGAATAAGCAGTGCCGTTCCGCCGTAGCTGAAAAACGGCAGTGAGATACCCGTATTCGGGAAGGCGTTGCAGGCAACCATGATGTTGAAAAATGCCTGAGAGCCTATCTGTACCGTGATACCTGCACCAAGCAGCATACCTGCTTTATCTCTGCACCTGGAGGCTATATAGAAGCCTCTGAGAATGAACAGGGCAAACAGCAGTACAACTACCATAGCACCCACAAAGCCGAGCTCCTCGCAGACTATTGAGAATACGAAGTCGTTCTGTGATTCGGGCAGGTACATATATTTTTGTCTTGACTCACCGAAGCCCAGTCCGAACAGTCCGCCTGAGCCTATAGCCAGAAGCGACTCATAGGTCTGGTAGGTAGCGCCTCCCGGGTCGGAGGTGGGGTTTCTCCAGCTCTTTATTCTGTCGGTAATATAGCTGAAGCCCGAGCCCGAGCCGATCTTATAGATAAGGTACAATGCTCCCAGTGCTCCGCAGACTATGATAAATCTCCAGAATATCTTTCGGGGCATACCGCTTATGAACATCATGCTTATGCCTATAATACCCACCAGCATTACCGCAGACATATGTCTCTGCAGCATAAGAATGAAGAAGACTATGCCCATAATTAATGCAAATGGTATGATGCAGTTTTTCCAGCTTTTTTTGAAGCGGTCGTAGTTGTGGTCTACAAGGTATGCAAAGAGCATAATGAATGTGACCTTCATTATCTCAGAGGGCTGGAAGTTGACAGGTCCTATCATTATCCAGCGTCTTGCACCTGCGATCTCATCTCCGAATCTTGCCGTATATAAGTTTACCAATACGGAAACGGCGAACAAAAACAGTGCGATCCTTGCGTTTACATAAAAGTGATAGTCAAGAAACGACACCATCAGCATCAGGATCAGTCCGCCTCCTGCTGATTCAAGCTGTCTTTTTATATAGTAGTAGCCGTCGTTGTGGTCGCTTATGCCCCAGGCATAGCTTGCCGAGAACATCATTATCAGTCCGAAGATCAGAAGCACCATTATTATAATGAAAAAGGGCTTGTCGATCTCGCTGAGAATGAACCTGAAATGCATCTTTTTGCGTTCTTTTTTTGCTTTAGCTCTGTCCGCAGAGCTGCTGTAAACTATCTGCCGTTGTCTGACAGTTTCATTGGTCTCCAAAATTTATCCTCCGTTATAAAAACTTAGCTGAATATACAATAAACATTATCGCTGCCGCTGAAAACAGTATCTGCACAATAGCCGCAGCACCTATTATCTGAAACTCTCCCCGACCCTTGTTCTTAAAGTGTTCGTGAAGGGTATAGCCCTTGAAGAGAAGCTTCTTTTTCGTTCTGAAAACGGCATACTGCAAAAATGCACACACCGCATCTGTTAGTATTGCTCCGCCCCCGATAATGAGGAGAAGCTCTGCTCCCGAAAGCACACAGCTGAGCACTGCTGCTGCTCCAAGAACGTTTGCTCCGCTCTCCCCGAAGAAGAGCTTTGAGGGGTGCAGCCCCCAGAAGAGAAATCCTCCTGCGGCACCCATAGCGGCTGAGCTTATAAGCTGTGCCTCGGGGTGCAGGCCTGTAACTGTGAGCCCTGCAGTAATGCTCATAAAGAAGAGCATAAGAAGCGTCGGACAAAGCCCGTCAGTGCCGAGCTCTGTCTTTCCCGAGGGGCAGTCGCAGACTGTGACCGCACTCAGAAACAGCATCCCGACCAGTGCCATTACAGGCTGATACAGGTACCCTAGCTCGAGATACCCCCACCGAAACGGCAGAAGCACCCCTGTTCGGGCAAGGCCGAAAAACTTAAATCCGTACAGTGCTGCCAGCAGAACCGCAAAGCGGCAGGCGTTCCTGTAAAGGGGCTTCATCACGGCAAAAACGCCCTTATCTCTGAGGATATCCTCACGCAGCCCCAGCGAGCACAAAACGCCGCAGGCAGCAACAGCGGTAAGAATGAGCCTCAGGTCAGCCCTGCCGTAAAGCTCTCCCTGTGAGGAGAAAAACGCAGTACCGATAAGCGTTCCGACCACCATACATATAAAGATCAGTGCTCCGCCCATTCTCGGCTCTGAGCCGTCCTGCCTGAAGCGGTCTCCTATATACGGGTCATACCTGCCTGTTTTAAGCTTCCTGAAAAAGGGTATCAGCACCCGCCCGAGGGTAAACCCCAGAACGAGCTCTGCACCTGTTACAAGGGAGAGAACGGTCAGATTCATGACTTCTCTGTAAGAGCCTTGAATACCTCTTCAAGCTTCATTCCACGGCTTCCTTTAAGGAGCACGCAGTCGCCCTCTTTGAGCTCCTCCGAGAGCCTCTCTGCCATAGCCTTTCTGCTTTCAAAGCGTTCACAGGCATCGGCAGGGAAGCCCTTTTTAACTGCACCGTCTATATAAAACTGTGAATTCTCACCGAAGGTGTAAAGTCTGTCCGCCTTTGAGGAGGGCACCATTTCACCTACGTTTTTGTGGTATGTTCTTGTGTTTTTGCCAAGCTCCAGCATATCAGCCAGCAGGCAGAAGCGTCTGCCCTTTGTATCGGAGCTTGCAAGCAGCGAAAGTGCTGCCTTCATTGAATCGGGAGCTGCATTGTAGCAGTCTACTATATATGTGATACCGTCTTTTCTGACGATGTTCTGTCTGAGTCCTTCGGGCTTGAACTCTGCAAGCCCTGCGATTATCTTATCTGTTTCCATTCCGAGGGTAACACCCACACAGAATGCCGCAAGAGCATTTCTGACATTGTGCTCACCGGGGCACTGCAGCTCTGCACGGAGCTTTTCGCCCCTGTAGTTTATATCAAAGCTTACGCCCTCGCTTGAAAGCTTCACATCGGAGGCGTAAACATCGCAGTCCTTTTTGTTCAGCGAGTAGTACATTATCGGTCTGCCGCTGCTCTTGTCCTTTAAGGAATACAGGAGCTTATCGTCCCTTGAAAGAATGAGGGGAGCGTTGTATTTGGCACCGTCGAGAATTTCAAGCTTTGCCTTGAGTATATTCTCCTGAGAGCCCAGGTTCTCAATGTGCGACACGCCTATATTCGTGATCACTGCGGCATCGGGCTGAGCACTCATTGACATTCTTGATATCTCGCCCGGGTGGTTCATACCCATTTCTATAACGGCAGCCTCGAAGCTCTTATCAAGTCCGAAAAGTGTTTTCGGCATACCGATCTCATTATTGAAGTTAGCCTGAGTTTTAAGCGTCTTAAAGCTCTGTGAAAGCACGCAGGCTATCATATCCTTGGTGGTGGTCTTTCCGACACTTCCTGTGATGCCCACAAGCTTTATGTCAAACTTTGACCTGTAATAGCCTGCCGCATCGAGCAGAGCCTTTCTTGTTGAGTCAACTATTATGCACCTTGCACCCTCGACAGGTCTTTCTGTGATGACGGCCTCTGCGCCGAGCTCCATTGCCTTTGCGGCATAGTCGTGTCCGTCAAAGTTTGCACCTGCCAGTGCCACGAACACCGAGCCCTTTGATATGGTTCTCGTGTCTGTGGATATCTCGGTGACGGCAGTATCGGCAGGATAGCCGTAGCTTCCGTGTACTGCGGATATTATCTCTTTAAGGGTCATGGTTTCCATCTTTTGTTCATCGCCTTTCTCAAAGCCTGATGTTTTATTTCTCTGCCTGCGAAAGCTCATCCAGTGCCTCCGCAACTACCTCTCTCTCATCAAAGTGTATCTTTACTCCGCCTGCAAGTATCTGATAGTCCTCGTGACCCTTGCCTGCAAGCACGATTATGTCGTTTTTCTCGGCATTCTTAACTGCCCAGTGGATAGCCTCACGCCTGTCTGTTATTCTTATGTACGGAGTATCCTTTCCGTCAAGACCCTTCATAAGGTCATCTATGATATCATCGGGGTCTTCATCTCTGGGGTTATCCGAGGTGATGATAAGAAAGTCAGAATTATCAGCCGCAGCCGCAGCCATAAGAGGTCTTTTAGCGGCATCTCTGTTTCCGCCGCAGCCGAACAGGCACTTTACCTTGCCGTCAGCACCCTCCTTTATAGCGGAGAGGACATTTGCGAGAGCATCGGGAGTGTGAGCGTAATCACAGATAACGGTGAAGTCACGCCCTGTGGGTACTACCTCTGCTCTGCCCCTTACACCGCCTGTTTTTGCGAGGGCTCTTATGCTTGCATCGGGAGCAAAGCCCAGTGTTTCGCAGCAGGCTATAACAGCAAGAGAGTTTGACACGTTGAACAGCCCCGGCATATTGAAACGGACATTCTGCTTTCTCTTTCCGTCCGAGAACACATACTTTACTCCGCTTGTGGAGAGGAGGATATCCTCGGCAGTGAAATCTGCCTTTTCACAGCAGGAATATGTCTTTGCAGGACAGCTTATCTCCGAGAGATAGCGCTTGCCGTAGTCATCGTCTATATTGATTATAGCATTGTCGGAGATCGAAAACAGTATTTTCTTTGCCTGATAGTAATTCTCCATAGTGCCGTGAACATCGAGGTGATCCTGCGTAAGGTTTGTAAACACACCCACCTTAAAGCGGCAGCCTGCAAGCCTTTTCTGCTCCAGTCCCTGAGATGATGCTTCCATAATGACATAATCGCATTTTGCATCAGCCATTTTTCTGAGGAGCTCATACAGATCGTATGGCTCGGGAGTAGTTCTTGCTGTGGGGTAGATAGTATCGCCTATCTCATTCTGGCAGGTACCGATAAGACCTATCCTGCAGCCCATATCGGTAAGCACCTGCTTGAGTACCGTTGTGATAGTTGTTTTTCCGTTTGTGCCTGTAACACCGATGAGGTTAAGCTCTCTTTCGGGGTGGCCGAACCACGCCTCGCAGAGCCTTACATAGGTTTCTCTTGTGTCCCCGACGATTATCTGGCAGTCAAGACCCAGGTCTCTCTCGCAGACAATTACCGAACAACCCTTTTCTATCATATCTCTTGCGGCATCGTGGCCGTCAAAGGTTTTTCCTTTGATGCAGACGAACATAGCACCTGCGGACACTTTTTTTCTTGTGTCGCTGGTTACGTCTGTTATCTCGGTGTTTTCCAGAGTGGTCTCTGCCAGACCCTCTATCAGATCATATAGCTTCATAATTCTGCGGCGTACAGCTGCACGCCTCCTCCTTTTGATATCTTACTGTGAGCCTACCTCGGCAGCACCGAAGGTAACTGAGATAGCCGTACCCATAGGCACTCGCTTTCCTGCCTCGACGCTCTGATCGTCCTTTGCGTAGGCGTTTTCCTCGTCACTGCCCGAGCCCTCGGCCGTAAGGTTCAGACCGTAATCGGCAAGCGTGTTTTTCGCCTGTTCCTTTGTGAGGCCTTTCAGGTTCGGCACTATGACGGTTTCATACTCGGGGTTATCCTCGGTATACAGAACCACCGAGCTTCCGCTCTCGACCTTTACAGATGCAGGTATCTGAGCCTTTACTGTATCGCCCTCGCCCATTACCTTGACTTCAAGCCCAAGGTCTTCAAGGGTTTTTGCTGCCTCGTCAAGCTCGTAGTACTCAACGTTCGGCACGCTTACCTGAAGCTCAGCGAGCTCCTCTGCGGTGTACTCGGGGAACATTCCCATGTAGGGAAGCACCTCCTTGAACACGTTCACGCAGATAGGTGCAGCTACCTGGCTTCCGTAGAACTGCTCACCTGTCGGGTGGTCTACCATAACGAGCATGATTATCTCGGGATCCTCGGCAGGAGCGAAAGCGCAGTATGAAGATACATAGGTCTCGCCATTGGGGTCTTCATCAAGCTTCTGAGAAGTACCCGACTTTCCGCCGATGCTGTAGCCCTTGATATAGCAGTTTGAATCGGGCTGACCTTCAACAACGCCCTTGAGTATCTCTCTCATTGTAGCTGAGGTCTCTTCCGAAATTACCTGTCTTTTGATTACGGTGTCGTTATCCTTAACAACGTTTCCGTTAGCATCTGTGATCCTGTCTACCACCTGCGGCTGAACGAGGTAGCCTCCGTTTATGCAGGCACTGTAGGCGGTTATCATCTGTATAGGAGTTACCTTATTGGTCTGGCCGAAGGAGCTTGATGCAAGCTCAACAGGGCCGTAATCCGTAAGGTTTATGCTTATGGAGTTTACCTCGCCCGGGAGGTCTATGCCTGTGAGCTCTCTGAAGCCGAAGGCACTGAAATACTGGTCGAACTTCTTGTCACCGAGCTTCTGGCCTATCTGAACAAACACAGGGTTGCAGGAGTTGAGCATTGCAAGTGCGAGGTTCTGAGGGCCGTGGTCGTTGGTTGACCAGCAGTGAAACGGTCTGTCCTCGACCTGAATGACGGTGTTGCAGGGGAAGGTCTCATCAAGGCTGATGACCTTTTCCTCAACTGCCGAGGCACCGACAATTACCTTGAATACCGAGCCGGGGTTATAGGTTTCGGAGATAGCCTTGTTCTTCCACTGGGTGCTCCATGCATCAAGGGCGATATCGTGGTAGGCATCGCTGTTCTCGTCAAGCCCCGAAAGCTTTTCTGCGGCGGCATCATCGGTGATGTGTGCAGGCTCGTTGGGGTCGTAGCTGTAGCAGGTAGCCATAGCGTAAACCGCACCTGTTTTCGGGTTCATGATTATGCCGCATATCCTGTCTGTAGGCTGGTTTTTCTCATAAGCTGCCTGCAGCTCCTTCTCGAGGACGTACTGCATATTTGCATCAAGGTTCAGTGTCAGATTATCTCCGTCCTGAGCCTCGTAAGCCTGTTTGTAGCGGTAGGGTATCTCGGTGCCGTCATTTGCCTTTGCGGTGATGACTCTTCCGTCAACGCCTGCAAGGTAGTCATCGTAGTAGGCTTCGAGTCCGTAGATGCCGTTTCCGTCATAATCCGTATGTCCGAGCACGTTCGCTGCAAGCGAGTTCTCGGGATAGATCCTCTTTGTGGTGGGGTCGCATCTTACTCCGTCAAGGTCAAGCTCTGAGAGCTTTTTCTCTATCTCGTCAGCGAGTGTTTTCTCGACCTCTTTTTTCAGCACGATGTACTGAGTCGATGTATCTGTGAGCTTCTCACGCATCTCGGCGGTATCTATCTCCAGTGCAGGAGAGAGGTACTCAACAAGCTTGTCAAGGCTGTCCTTTGAGCCGAGCGTATTGTCGAGCTGCTCCTGATAAGCTGCTCTCTCCTTCTCGTTCTCCTCGGTAGCGATAGCATCCTTGAGCTCTTTTATCGTTTTGTCCTTGTCTTCAAGTATGCCGTCAAGCATTTTAGGGTCAACATACACGGTGTAAACAGTAGCACTCTGAGCGAGCACTGTGCCGTTCCTGTCGTATATGGTGCCTCTTGCTGCCGACACCGATGTGCTTTGCAGCTGCTGCGAATTAGCGAGCGTCTGCCATTTCTTGCCGTCCTTCACCGACACGTTGAATATCGTGATAACGATGTACACAAGCAGTATTGCAAACGGTATCGTAAGCCAGATAGTAAGCCTTCTTTTCATCAGGGCTGTGGGTCTTTTTGACATATCAATCTCCTCAAAATCTTTGCATAAGCGGCGCATTTTCTCTCTTGCGTCATAAAATCATATAGAACAAGAAAGCTAAGCACAAGTAATTGTCCCTAACTTTCCCATTAAGTATTTTATTCACTAAAGTCCGATATATTCCAGCACCGAGCCGAACCAGTTCTTTATTCTGACAAACACGTTGTCGTCCTCGTTCTTGACCACCGATGCCTTGTCCTGCGTTTCGAGCCTTATATACTCGGTCTGCGTTTTGTCAAGCTTCTGCAAGCCAAGCTTTTTCTCTGCGTATTCCTCGACCTTTGTCATATTTTTCTTCTGAGCAAGCTCAGACTGTAAGCTTATATTCTCACTCTGGAGCTTTTCAAGCTCTTCAAGCTGAGTGGTCTGCTCGGAAATAAGCCTTGATATCTCGACTCTTCCGAACATCATAGCAGAGAACAATGCCAGTGCTATCACAGAAAGTGCAAGCACTCCCAGCACCGAAGCTCTTTTGTGCTTCGGCTTAGGTGCAGGCTTGGGCTGTACAGCTTCCTCAGTCTGAGGCTCCTGCATATAGTCGTAAGCCAGGTTATGTATCTTTGCCATATATATCACCTCTGATCGTTCTTATGGGTGCCGTCAAATTAGCGGCTGTCTTTCTCCGAGCTTTTCTATCACTCTGAGCTTTGCGCTTCTGCTTCTGCTGTTGCGTTCGAGCTCCTCGGCACCTGCCTCAACGGGCTTTCTTGTAACGAGCCTGCCTGCGGGCGTTCTTCCGCATACGCACTGCGGAAAATCGGGCGGACAGATACAGCCCTGAGTAAAGGTCTTAAACCTCTGCTTTACTATCCTGTCCTCCAGTGAGTGGAACGTTATCACGCAGAGCCTTCCTCCGACATTCAAAGCATCGAAGCACTTATCAAGGGCGGTGTCAAGGTGTCCGAACTCATCGTTTACCTCGATCCTTATCGCCTGAAATGTTTTCTTGCATGGATTTTTATCACGCCTTGCCTTCTGCGGCACGGCACTTCTGACGATCTCTGCAAGCTCTCCCGTAGTTTCTATCGGAGCCTGCTCACGCTTTTTCACGATAGCCTGAGCTATCCTTGGTGCAAACTTCTCTTCACCGTAGTCAAAAAGTATCTTCATGAGCCTTTTCTGCTCATACTCATTCACAACATCTCTTGCCGAAAGGCCGCTTGATGACATCCTCATGTCAAGCGGAGCATCATTGTGGTAGGAAAAGCCTCTCTCCGCATTATCAAGCTGATAGGACGAAACTCCCAGATCAAGCAGTATCCCGTCAAGTCCGTCAACGCCTGCCTCTTCGGCAAATCGGTCTACCTCATCATAGTTTCCGTCAAATACCTGTGCAGGCAGTCCTCTGAGCCTTTCTCTTGCAACATTTGCAGCCTCCGGGTCCCTGTCCGAGCAAAGCAGCCTTCCGCCTTTGTCGGCGTCAAGTCTCTGAGCTATCCTCAGCGAATGCCCTGCACCGCCTACGGTGCCGTCGAAATAAACACCGTCAGCCTTTATATCCAGCCCCTCAAGGATCTCCTCAAGCAGCACGGGTATATGCTCGAATTCCATCAGATATCCAGCCCCTCAAGCGTTTCAGCGAGTATTTCTTCGGCCTTGGCATTGTATTCGTCCCAGCGAGCCTTGTCCCAGATCTCGCAGCGGTCGGTAACGCCTGCCACCACGATCTCCTTCCCGAGACCTGCCGTTTCACGCAGCTCCTTCGGTATAAGCAGCTTTCCCTGCTTGTCCGTTTCGACCTCGCACGCCCACGCCATAAACGTTCTCTGAAGCGTTCTCGCCTTAGCCATAGGCAAAGCCCTGATCTTCTCGCCGAGCTTGTCAAAATCCTCTGTTGAGTACACAAACAAACAGCCGTCAAGACCCTTTGTTATCGTGAAGCGGCTCCCAAGAGCCTCTCTGAACTTCGCAGGGAACGTGATACGCCCCTTAGAGTCCATAGTTACATTGTTCAGTCCGCTGAGCAGCATGCCCTCCAAAGCCGTTCACCTCCTGCTGCATTTTACACTCACAAAGCACTTTTGTACACAGAAATGCACTAAAATACACTTCTTGTACCCATTATACACTATTGAGCCAAAAATTGCAACAGTAATTTTCCCCAAACCTCAGTTTCGACAGGGAATTTTTTCGGACAGACAGGATTTTTACCTGCGATTTAGCGGAACTTCTGTAATATTTTTGCTGGATTTTGTAACTTAATTGTAATTTGTAAAATTTCTGTTAATGGGAAAATGACAAAATATATGATGCCCCGACAGCCCTCTGCGGAGCTGCTCGGGACATCGGCAGCAATGCCCTGTCACTTTCCCTCTATACTGATTTTATCACAATATATAGTATACGTCAATAGGATTTCACAAAAAGTCGGATTTTTTTAACAACTTCGTCAGATTTTACAAAACCCCTCGGAAAGGCTTGGAGCTCTTTGGAAGGAGGGATTAAAATTCGGTTACATAATTTTTAGTTATTTGATTTAATTATTACATTTCAAGAAATGTTAATTTTCTGAAAATTCTTCTGAAATATTTTCCCTTTGGCGATTTTGATTCCGAAATCGTTTTATATAGCCGCTTTCGGGAGAAAAAACTGTCTGAATTGCACAAAACCACAAAATGCTGTGGGCTTGGGCAGACAGTATCGCAGAGGCGGCACAAGATAGTGTGGATAAATGGTTCATCGGGCTTGCATTGTTAACAGATTGGTAATTGATATTTGCATCGTAATTGGTTATAATAGATGTAGACGATCAAAAAGGAGGATAAGAAAATGGCTTTTACAGTAACTAAAGATACAGTAATCGGCGACATTATGGACGCTGACGAGAATACAGCTCCTTTCTTTATGGAAATGGGTATGCACTGTCTGTACTGTCCTGCTTCAAGGGGCGAAACTGTTGAAGAGGCTTGCTTCGTTCACGGCGTTGACCCTGAGGAGCTTATCGCTAAGCTCAACGCTCATTTTGCAGGCTAGTTCCTTTCCGCAGTATCTTCCTTTGACGGTACTGCGGTTGTTTTTTAGGACGGTGAGGATTTGGACAACAGGTTAAGGCTCTGTGCAGAGCTGGTCGAGGGCGTCTGTGTCTGCGATGTGGGAACGGATCACGGGTATCTGCCGTGCTTTCTTATTAAAGAGGGCAGGTGCGAAAGTGCGCTCGCCTGCGATATAGGAGAAAAGCCGCTGGCTTCTGCTGAGGAGCATATCAGGGCTCAGGGGCTTACAGACAGGATAAGGACTGTGCTTTCAGACGGGCTTGACAGTGTGCCAATGGAGGGCGTTACCGATGTGGTGCTTGCAGGCATGGGCGGAGAGCTCATCGCTGATATTCTGGGCAGGTGCGTGAAGGTTCGGGACGGATCGGTGAACATAGTTATGCAGCCTATGAGCAAGCCCGAGTATCTAAGGCGGTGGCTCTGGGACAATGGCTTTGCAGTGAAAAGGGAAGAGGCCTGCATTTCGGGCAGGTTTGCATATACGGTCATGTCGGGGAGGTTTTCGGGAGAGAGAACCTACCGCTGTGACGATGAGTATTTGTATTTCGGACTTGTAAAGCCCGATACTGCTGAGGCGAAAGAGTATATCCTCCGGCAGTGCGGAAGGCTTGAAAGGGCTGCAAGGGGAATGCTCGGGTCAGAGGATAAAAAAGACCTCGGAGAGAGGCTTTTGGATATAACTACACAAAAAAGAAAAGGGGTATCATCATGCCAAAGGTAAAGGACATCTATAATTTTATCGACTCTATAGCTCCGTACAATCTTCAGGAGAGCTATGACAACAGCGGAATGAACGTTATGTTCGGTGACAAGGATATTACAAAGGCTCTGATCGCTCTTGATATCACGACCGAGGTGGTTGAAGAGGCTGCAAAAAAGGGTGCAGACCTTATCATCACGCATCACCCCGTTATTTTCGGGAGCGTTACCTCTCTGAGGGGAACAGATGCGGTTGTAAAGCTTTGCCAGAAGCAGATATCTGCTTTGTCTGCACATACGAACTTTGACAATTCCATAATGAATGACATACTCTGCGAGGAGCTCGGCATGACTCCGATAGCACCTCTTTGCAGCGACGGTGATAAAAACACAGGCAATATCTGCTGGCTCGACAGAGAGTATTCTGCAGCCGATTTTGTTGAGCTTGTGCAGGAGAACCTCGGAAATACGGTCATCAGATACAACAGAACGAATAAGCCTATCAGAACTGTAGGTATATGCTCGGGCAGCGGCGGAAGCTTTATGAAGGAGGCACTTTCAAAGGGCTGCGATGCTTACATAACAGGTGATGTAAAGCATGATGTGTTCATAGATGCCCATAATGCCGGGCTTTGTGTTATTGATGCAGGGCATTTCCACACCGAGAATATTTTCTGCACCTATATGAAGGATAAGCTAAGCGAGAACTTCGCAGACGTTGCGTTTGAAGTAGCTGACAGCAACTGTGATATCCTTTCCTATTCCACAAAGGGCGGAAAGAAAAGACCGCAGGTCTGACAGCACATACCCGATGAAAGGACAGCTATTGACCAATGGCACTTGACGGAATATATCTGAGCCTTATAAAAAAAGAACTCTCCTGTCTTATAGACGGGAGAGTTGATAAGATTTATCAGCCCTCCAGAGAGGAGCTTCTGATAACGGTCAGAGGCAGAGAGGGGGCTAAAAAGCTCCTGATAAACACGGGAGCAGGCTCGGCGAGAGCACATATTACCTCGGCGGAGATCGACAATCCGAAAACTCCGCCGATGTTTTGTATGCTTATGAGAAAACGCCTGTCGGGGGCGAGGATAACCGACATAAGACAGGATGGCTTTGAGCGTATCCTCTACATTGATATGGAGGGTACTGACGAAATGGGCGACCGCTGTGAGCTCACCCTTGCGGCAGAGCTTATGGGAAGGCGTTCAAACCTGATACTCTATACCCGACCTGATGAAAGGATAATAGACAGCATAAAGCGTATCGGTCAGGAAACCGCAAACCGCATGGTGCTGCCGGGTATGATATACGAAAGGCCGTCACGGGAGGACAGGCTGGATATACTCAGCTGTGAGAGAGAGGCTTTCTTTGAAAGGCTTTCCGCCTGCGAGGGTAAGCGACTGTCAAAGGCGATAATGGTTTCGTGCGAGGGTATATCTCCTGTGTTTGCCGATGAGATAGAGGCACTCGCTTCCGGCGGTGATGAGGTAACGGCAGGAGAGCTCAGCGATGACGCAAGTGAGCGTATATGGGCTTATATCACAAAAATCAGAGAGCAGGTTCAGGCGGGTGAAAACCGCTATACTGTCCTTACTGACGGAGAGGGCAGGCTGAGAGACTTCTGCTTTTGCGATATAGAGCATTTCGGCTCGCTTATGGAGCGTACATACTTCACAAGTGCAGGCGAGCTTCTTGACAGCTTCTACTCGGGAAGAGATACGCTTTCACGCACAAAACAGCGTGCAGGCGACCTTTTCAGACATTTATCGACACTTATCGACAGAACCAGACGCCGCGTGAAAAACCAGCGTTTAGAGCTTGATGACTGTGCCGACAGAGATAAATTCAGAGTAATGGGCGACCTTATAATGGCGAACCTTTATGCGATAGAAAAGGGAAGCGGCTCGGTTAAGCTTGCGAACTTCTATGAGGAGGGCTCTCCCGAGGTGGAGATAAAGCTTGATAAAAGGCTTTCTCCAAATCAGAACGCTCAGAAGTACTACAAGGAGTACAAAAAGCTCGATACCGCACAGAAGATGCTCACAGGGCTGATCGAAGAGGGCGAGAACGAAACTGCATATCTTGAATCGGTTTACGATGCACTCACGAGAGCCAAAACCGAGGGTGAGCTTGACGAAATAAGGGCAGAGCTGAGAGAGCAGGGCTACCTGAGACGAGGACGTCAGAAGGGAAAGCCTGCAAAGGCAGCGCCGCCGCTTCGGTTCATATCCTCGGACGGGTATGAGATAAGGGTCGGCAGGAACAATAAGCAAAACGATATGCTCACCTGCAAGCAGAGCGAGAAAAACGATCTCTGGCTGCACACAAAGGAGATCACGGGAAGCCACGTAATAGTCAGCTGTTCGGAGCTCGGAGGGGAGTTCCCGCCCGACAGAACAGTTGAGGAGGCTGCAATAATCGCTGCCTGCCATTCAAGTGCGGCTGAGTCCTCACGCTGCGATGTGGACTACACCTTTATCAAGAACGTAAAAAAGCCGAACGGTGCAAAGCCCGGCATGGTGATTTTCGTGAACAACTACACAATAACCGTAAAGCCCGATAAGGAGCTTGCCGAGAGTCTGAAGGCTGATAAATAGTAAAAATCCCTGCTCTTTTGGCAGGGATTTTTGTTTGCAAAGGTTCGATGCGTATTAGCCGTGCGGCGAGCACCTTTACGCTATGTCACGCTTGTTGTAGGAGAACACCGTTGCAGCGATGCTTACGATGATAAATACGGTTCCTACTATGATGTGCCTGCTGTAGTCGGAAATGTCGCCTGTGAGCTTCAGACTGGTGATACAGCCTGTTATGGTGTATTTTGAGATGTCAATGTCGATTTCAAGCTTTTTGAGCAGTATGTTTATAAGCTTCAGTATGCTTGAAAGCAGTCCCGAGGCTATCATAACTCCTAAGATGATGCCGACAAGGTTGCTTCTGAATATCTGGGCTATAGCTGCGATAAGTATCATCATTGCCGTGTACAGATAGAATGTCAGCAGCAGATACTGTACAAATTTAGAAGCATTGGGCACATTGATGCCGTCAAAGAAGATGACGAGCTCCAGCATACTGAGAAGCAGGTAGACCGCAAAATAGAATACGGTATAGATCACGGTGGTGATGAATTTTGAAACGGCAAGCATACCTCTTGAGCGTACCTGTCCTGCAACGGACTTGATGAAGCCTGTGCTGAAATCTCCGTTTGTGAAGAGCACTATAAAGATAGCAGGGTACAGGGCAAGGTCTCCGAGCTGGCCTATCGTTATTCTCAGGAAGGTGCCGAAGGTCATCACCTTGGAGTTTACACCCGCTATGCCGAGCAGATCACCCGAATCACTTGCGTGACTGATCATATAGCTCAGACTGAATGAGGTCATGGTAAGGTCGAAGGCAAGAAGAATAAGTATCACCTTAAATGCCGTATTTCTCGGCAGCCTTCTGAGATCCATTCTAAGCAGATTAAGCATTGACCTCACCTCCTGTCAGCTTCAGATAGTAGGATTCAAGATCCTCACTGTGGACGGCAAGCTCGGAAACGGCTACTCCGCCCATTACAAGAGCCTTGTTTATCTCTGCCGCAAGCTCCTTTCCTGCCGATACCGATATGTGGAACGGCTCGGTCAGCTCGAACGGCAGACCCATAGAATGAAGTATCTCCTGTGCTCTGCCGAAATTGTCGATAGTGATGTCGATGCCGCCGGTGCGGGCATTGAGCAGCTGCTCTGCGGAAAGCTCACGGATAAGCTGTCCGTCATTTATTATGCCGTAATGAGTGGCTATCTTGGAGAGCTCATCAAGAATATGGCTTGAAATAAGTATCGTTATACCGCTCTCCTGGCTGAGGCTGTGTATTGTTTCTCTTACCTCTGCGATACCCTGGGGGTCAAGGCCGTTTATAGGCTCATCAAGGACGAGCAGCTCAGGACTTCCGACCATTGCAAGTGCTATACCGAGCCTTTGCCTCATACCGAGGGAGAAGCGGCCTGCCTTCTTCTTTCCCGTATCTGCAAGACCTACCCTCTGCAGAAGACCCATAGCATAATCCTTGTTATAGCAGCCCATAGCAAGGCATTTTAGTCTTACATTCTCCAGAGCCGAAAGCTTCGGGAAAATGCCGGGATCCTCTATCAGACAGCCTACCTTATGCCTGACGTCTTTAAGTCCTGCACCTGTCTGCCCGAAAAGGCTTATTCCTCCCGAGGTCTGAGAGGACAGTCCGCAGACCATTTTCATAAATGTTGTCTTTCCTGCTCCGTTTTTGCCGATAAAGCCGTAAACAGAGCCCCTTTCAACATGAACGCTGACTTCATTGACAGCCTTGTGCTTGCCGAAAATTTTAGTCAGCTGCTGAGTTTCAAGAACCAGCTCGCTCATTTTGTTGCCTTCCTTTCCTGAACGTCTTAAACGTTTTAGTTCACTTTAATATGTTACCATATCATAATAATATTGTCAAGAAATATACTTCCCTTATTAACAAAATAGGACAGACCCTACAAAACCGGGTCTGTCCTTTTGAAAATACTTAGTTGATTTTAATCAATCAGTGAGCTCTGTACCATTCTCTTACGAGCTTGCCGCTGTCGGTCAGCTGAGATGTGCCCGAGGAGATAGCTCTGAGGTTTGTTCCCGGCTTGAATGCCGAGGCTGTTTCGTTCTTGTTTGAGGCTGACCAGTTGATGTAGCCTACATTCAGAGAATCGAGGAGCTTGAGCCATGCTTGTGTCTGGCTCTTGTTGAAGCCGCCGTTGCCGCTTGCATCGCAGGTGCCGAACTCTGATACGAGAACGGGAAGACCCTTATTATAGCAGGTCTGGAGCCTGTTTCTGAGCCAGTCGGTATGGGTGTTTGCATAGAAATGCAGAGCGTAAACACAGTTCTTGTCAGAAAGTCTGTTGCCTACTACCTGATCTATATCCTGCGACCATGTACCTGTTCCGCAGACGATCACAGCGTTCTTGTCATAGGTTCTGATAGCGTTGACAACGCTCTGGCAGTAGCTCTTGATGCCGCCGTTCCAGCTTACGCCGCCGTTAGGCTCGTTGCAGATCTCGTAGATAACGTTGTTGTAGTTTTTATAAGTATTAGCCATTTCCTTGAAGAAGGCTACAGCCTCGCTCTGGTGCTTTCTGGGGTCGCCGTCGCTGAGGATATGCCAGTCGATGATAACATACATACCAACGTTCTTAGCGTTCTCAACAGCTGCCTTTACTCTTGCCTTTGCAGTTGATGCATAGCTCGAGCCTGTTGTATAGCCGCCCCATTCCTCGGTGTACATGGCAACTCTTATGGTGTTGCATTTCCAGTCATCACGGAGGACTTTAAGAGATGCCACGGACAGGATATTTCTGAAATCCTCCCACATAATGCCGTGAGTGGACATACCCTTTATCTTAAATACCTTTCCTGCGGAGTTTACGATATTCGCACCCTTTACGGAAAGCCTTCCGTTTGCGGCTACGGGAGTGGCTGCCTTAGTAGTCTTGGTGGATATTGTATCCGAGAGGGCGCTGCCGTGATCGTTCTTTGCCCAGTCGGTACGCCATGCTCTTATGCAGAACTTATAAGCTGTGTTTGCGTTCAGACCTGTGATAGTTCCGCTGTTTGTGGTAACGTTCTTGATGCCCTTCCACTTTCCGTTTGACTGCATCTGATAGATCCTGTAGTAATCGCAGGTAACTGCGTTCCATGTGAACTTCACGGAATTTGAAGCAGGCGCAGCCTTAATGCCTGTTACTTTGGCAGGATTTGTAGCTGTCCAGCTGGGATCGGAGAGAGCTCCGAAATAGTTTTTGCCGCCTACTGTTCTCCATGCTCTGACTTTAACATTGGTTATCCTTGCAGCAGGGAGGTTGGTTATAGTGTAGGTGTTGGTGTTCGAGTAAATGGATTTGAGCAGAGAGTAAACTCCGTTTCTCTGCTGGAACACCTGATAGCCCGTAGCGTTTGACTGCTTTGTCCATGTTACCTTTACGCTGCTGGTGCCGAGGGTCTGTGTTTTAACGCCTGTTACCTTGGGCACGCTGACTGTTGCCGCCTGAGCTGAGATAACTCCGACTGACTGCGAGCCTGTGTCTGTCACCGGGACTGCTGCCGCTGCCATTACCATAGCAGAGGCTGCCAGCACCACAGTAAGAGGCTTTTTAAGTGCTGATAAAATACTCATTTTTCTTGCTTCCGAGGGAAGCTTCCTCCTTCCTTAAATTCGGGTCGAAATGTTTGTATACCTTTATTTTAGCACATTTTGCCTCTTTTGTAAACAGCGTGAGCTAAACTTGCGGTGATCTTTTTTCACGAATTTATCACTTCCTCTTTAGCAAACTTGCACAAGCATCACCGTGCCATCAGATATTACAAGAAATTACAAAACGGTAACAAGAATTTTTTTGGACAGTTGAAAGTCAGGGTTGAAAAGTCTCAAAAATGTTGAAAAGTCTGTTGAAAGTGTTAAAAACTCACTGGTTTTTCGTGGTTTGCCCGATGCTGATTGTTAAATTTTCAACATCTGTCCGTTTTTTGTTACAATTCGGTATCAAAAAAATAACTGTGAAAAAAGTTTCAAGTCCGAATTTCAGTACTGCAAAAATGCCTGTTAAGAGCCCTTCCGGCAAGCCCTGTAACCTTGACGTAAGATTTCTATGACCTCGGAGAGCACGCAGATACGGGTTTTTGAGGGCGTGTCATTAAATTATTAAAATATGTTGACATATTATAATAACTGTGATATACTAACAAGGTACTGTAATAAAGTAAGGAAAGGGAGGTAAAGCCTTATGAGCAAGGTACTTGAAGTCAAGGGTCTCGGAAAGCAGTATGTCAAGGGCGTATATGCATCTCAAAATGTGAGCTTTGACATTGAAAAGGGCGAGATCTTTGCACTTATCGGGCCGAACGGTGCAGGCAAGACCACTACTATCAGAACGATAGCAACGCTTCTCAAAACGACAGAGGGAGATGCTGTGGTGAGCGGTCACAGCATACTGACGGAGCCTGATAAGGTAAGGGAGTGCATAACCTATCTGCCTGACGAGGCAGGTGCCTACAAGAATATGACGGGAAAGGCGTATCTTGAATTTATGGCGTCTATGTACGCTAAAAAGGGCGAGAATGTTTACGACTATGTTGTCAGGGGAGCTGAGATAGCGGAGCTTGGCGACAGGCTTGATGATAAGATATCGAGCTACTCGAGGGGTATGCAGAGAAAGCTTCTGCTGGCAAGGGCTATTATGCCGAAGCCCGATCTGGCTATACTTGATGAGCCTACCTCGGGGCTTGATATACTTAATGCTCTTGAAATAAGGCGTACTATCAGAAGGCTTGCCTCTGAGGGTATGAGCTTTCTGCTTTCGTCGCACAATATGCTGGAGATAGAGTTTGTTTCCGACAGAGTGGGAATAATTGCAAAGGGAATGCTCCTTGAAACGGGAACTCCCGGGGAGCTTGTCAAAAAGTACGAGGCAAGAAACCTCGAGGAGGTATTTGAAAAGGTGGTGAAGCTCCGTGAAGTTCTTTAGTCTTTTTAAAAAGGAGCTTCGTGATATGCTCAATGCACAGACGATACTTACTATGGTTGGTATAGTAGTTTGTCTGCTGGTGGTGGGCAATCTTTTTTCAAGCTCCATAACCGAGAGCGTCAAAAAGAGCGGTGATATTGTCATCTGCGATATGGATAAGACTGATTTTACAGGCAATGTGATCGCGGCTCTCAAAAAGAACACCGAGGAGAATGACGGTAAGTTTACCGAGGTGGAGATAAAGTCTGATAACTACTCCAAGGAGCTCAAAAGGATAGATCAGAAGCAGGTTATCATCATTCCCGAGGGCTTTACTGTGCTTGCAAGTGAGCACAAGAAAGCACAGATAATCTTTGTTCAGAGAATGACCTCTCTTGCGATGATGTCAAACCTGAATACAGGCTCAACGGCAGCCTTTGAAGCATTTTCCGAGGCGGTAAAGTCAACTATCTACAGTGAAAAGCTTAGTCAGGGTGATATCACGCAGGACGAGATAGCTCAGCTTGAAAATCCTGTAGAGCTCAAGGAAATGACCGTTATCGGTGACAAGCAGGAGGAGATAAGCAGCAATGCTATTATGTCGATCTGTGCAACGCAGAACATGGTAGTGCCTATCATACTGTTCCTGCTGATAATGTTTGCATCTCAGATGATACTGAATGCTATGGCTACAGAGAAGATAGACAAAACACTTGAAACTCTGCTTTCGGCCCCGGTGTCGAGATTTTCGGTGCTTGCGGCAAAGACCCTGTCGGCGGCGGTAGTATCTATACTTCAGGCTGTATGCTTTATGTTCGGTATGAGCAGAATGATGGGCGGAATGGTAGACGGCTCGGGACTTGATGCCGATAAGTTTGAGAAGTCACTTAGAAACCTTGGTCTGAGCCTGTCTTTAGGGCAGTATGTTCTGATAGGTATTCAGATGTTTCTCTCCATACTTATCGCATTGTCTGTAGCACTTATTCTCGGAGTTCTTGCCAAGGACGCAAAGTCGGCACAGACGCTCCTTATGCCGATAAACTTCTCTGCAATGGTGCCGTATTTCCTGTCGCTGATGACTGATATAGGCTCTCTTCCTATGGCACTGAGGGCTATCGTTTATGTGATACCCTTCTCGCACACCTTTACAGCGACCGAGAACGTAATGTTTTCAAACACAGCGGTGTACATCGGCGGACTGATCTATCAGCTGATATTCTTAGCAGTCTGCATGAAGATAGCACTTTCGATCTTTATGAGCGACAAGATCTTCACAATGAGCCTTGGCGGCAAAAAGGAAGGAAAGAAAAAGAACAAAGCAAAGGCATAAAAAGGAACTCCCCGAGTGCTCGGGGAGTTTCAGTCTGTCGATAAACTAAAAAACAGTGCAGAATCAGCCCTCGGCGTGTTCCTCGGCTTCGCTCGTCACCGCCTCGGGCGGTGGGAGAGAGGGGGCTTCGCCCCTTTGCCCCACTGGGGCTACGCCCCAGACCCCGTTTAAAAGGACTTTTGCAACAAGCTCAAACTCCCCGAGTGCTCGGGGAGTTTCCTTATCTGTTCATTTGTGAAAGGTCGGTGCCGCCGTAGACTATTCTGGTGATGCTGATAATACGCTGGCTTTCGTTAAGCTCATAGAAAACAAGGTAATTATCAACCGGCATTTTCCTGATACCGTTTTCTGCTGTAGGGTATATTTTGGGGAAGTCTGAAAGAGCATCGATCATTTCTATGATCTTATCGGATAGTCTTTCTGCGGCTTGGGGCGCTTTGAGAACATAAAAGATATAGTTATATATCTCAGCGAAATCAGAACTTGCTTTGTTCGTAATATAGATCGACCAGCTCATAACGTGTCCGCCTTCTTCATTTGCTTTTTAAACTCCTCAAATGGGATCACGTTGCCGTTCCTGACATCATCCAGCCCCTTCTGTATCTCTGCTGCCTGCTCCTCGGGGGTTAGAGCTCCCCAGGCTATGGGCTTTTCGTAGGGAAGCTTTGCCTCAAAGGGCATTCCGTTTTGCAGAACGATCTGGCTGTAGAGCATCTGTATTGCTGCCGAGGGCGTTATCCCGAGCTTGGCGAGTATGCTCTCTGCGTTTTCCTTGAGTTCGTTATCTATCCTTGCGTAAACTGCTGATGTGTTTGCCATAAAATCATCTCCTTTACCCTATTATAACACATATTGCAAGCAATTGCAAGCACCTGCCTGCAATTTTATAAAAAACTCCCCGATAGTCGGGGAGTTTTCCTATTCATCGTCTGTTCTGCTGTCAAGGAGCATTCCGCTGTCCTCAGTCATACCGAAGATCTTCCAGCTCCTGCCCACCTTTCCGACATATACGTACAGCTTAGCGTCCTGAGTGTCCTTGGTGCCCCTGAACGTTATATTTACCACAAGCTCATAAGCCTCGCTTATGCTTGGAGTCTTGCCGTAGGACTTCTTATACTCACTGAGGTCGTAGTCGTCCTTGTCGAGCTTTGTTTCCTTGCCGAACTCAACGCTTATGGTGTAGCCCTCTCCGTACTGCTCGATAAAGTGGGAGTAGAGTACCTCCTTCATTACCTGCTCCTTTGAGTAGCCGCCTTCTTTTCTCTGCTGCTCGTACTCGTCCTTCATGTCGGAGGGGAAGCAGTCGATAAATCTATCAAAATCGCTGTTCTGTATAGAGCTGAAATACTGCTTCACTACATCACGCTTATCGCTCTTGAAGATGATGCCGCTCTGCCATAGCACAGCCAGTACCACGCACACAAACACCACAGCCACTATGATAAGTGTTTTGACACCGGCGTTCTTGTCGTAGTTTCGGTTTTTCTGTCTGGCCTCACGGCGTTCTTTTTCCCATTTTGCGTAAACAGCCTTATCCTCCTCAGAGCGGAAACGCTCGGGCTTGGTGGCTTTTTTATATTTCTGTGCAGCTTTGGAGTTTTTCAGGGCAGGGTTGCCGTAACCGCATTTGTCACAGTACTTGCCGCTGTACATCTCACCGCAGGACTTACATACTTTTGCCATTGTTTCACCTTTTCCGATATATAATATCTTAAATAATACACCTTTTCTCTTCCTTTGTCAATGCCCCCGAAACAACAAAAGCCGCTCAGCTTGTGAACGGCTCCTGTCGGAAGTATAGAATATGAAAAATATGAAAACAGCTTATTTATCTGCGGTATCAGAAGCCCCAGCCGCCGTAGTACTGGCCGAGTCCGCCGTTGTTGCCGCCGTAATAATCATAGTAGTTGTTGTAGTTCTGCTGCTGTTCCTCGTTCTGCTGCTCCTGAGTTACGGATTCAGCTGTAGATTCACCGAGGACAACGTCAACGCTGATCTTCTTGCCGTTTCTGTAGATAGTAAGGTTTACTGTGTCGCCTACCTTGAACTTGTTTTTGACCTCATTGAGCTCGGCAAGGTTTGTTATGAACTGATCCTCAATGCCGATGATTATATCATTTTCCTGAATGCCTGCGGCCTCAGCTCCGCCGCCCTTTGTAACACCTCTTACAAGGAAGCCCTGAGGTATGCCGTAGTATGATGCATAAGCACTGGATACATTGGCACCTGTTACACCTAGGCTCGGTCTGCCTGTAACATAGCCGTTCTTCATCAGGTCATCAACAATCGGGAGAGCATCATCTATCGGGATAGCGAAGCACAGGCTGTCTGCAACCGATGCGTCAACTCTTGCCGATGCAATGCCTATTACCTGACCGTAAGCGTTGATGAGCGGTCCGCCCGAGTTACCGCCGTTGATAGCGGCATCTGTCTGGATATAGTTTATTGTTCTGTCCTCAATGGTGAGGGTTCTGTCTGTGGCTGAGATGATACCTGCTGTTACGGAGTTTGCAAGCGACAGGCTTACAGGATTTCCGATAACGATAGCAGCTTCACCTATCTGAAGGTCTGACGAGGTGCCGAACTCTGCGGCTGTAAGTCCATCTGCCTTGATCTTCAGAACTGCGATATCTGTCTGATTGTCAGCACCGACAAGCTCTGCTGTGTAGGTGAGGTTATCCTCGCTTGAGTCTGAGTTTGTTGAATTGCCCGAATCCGAGGTCTCATCGGAATTTGAATAGTTGCTCGGAAGCACTACGCTTATCTCCTGTGCTTCCTCAACAACGTGAGCGTTTGTAAGAATGTAGCCGTCCTCGCTCATTATTATGCCCGAGCCTGTAGCCATGCCGTTCGGCAGTACACATGAGATGCCGACAACCGAGGGCGATACCTTATCAACTATCTCGGGGATAGTAAGTGCATCGCTCGGAGTTGAGAGCTGCTGGATAGTCGGGAGATTTGTTCTGTCCACCGAGGACTTGGCCTTTGCGGAAACAGTCTCTGTCTTCTTGGAGCTTTCGCTCTCTGAGTCACCGGAGGAGATCACTCTGTCACCTGTTATGAGGGTGTATCCCACAATAGATGTAGTAGCGATAGCTCCCACGCTCAGCACTGCGATGATGCCTGTGAGTATCTTTTTGCCTGCGGTGCTCTTTTTCTTTGGCTGGTAGCTGTACTCGCTTCTTGCATTCTGTGTGTAGGAGCTGTACTGCTGGCTGTAGGCTGAATTATCCTGACCGTAAGAGTAGCGGTCACGGTCTGAGTCTGTCTGTCCTGTGTAGTTGTAATCATTTCTGTAGTCGTTCATAAAAATGCCTCCTGAATATGTAAAAGACGGAGTTGTGCGGGCTGTCTGTCCGTTTTGCCCTGTCTTGCTTGACTATATTTTATTATATCCTCCAATGTGATAATTAAATGATAGTTCTGACAATTTTTAATGTTTTTTAGACGGAGAAAATACGATAAATAAATGTTGCTTCTGTGAGTCGGGGCTGCTGCCAAGGGGAGTACCGCACGAAAACGAAAACAACGAAACCGTGAAATCGCTCCTTTGAGTAAGTAAAAAAATTATTAATTGATAGAAAATTTGACGAATATTTGAAACTATAAAAAAGTATTGTTTCGTTGATTCGTTTATGTGTACAAAAGCTAAAGTTGGCTTTTGTTAAAAATGCCGAAATTGGAAACAATGCCGAAAAAAGGTGTTTCGTAAACGATTAACTAACCTTGACAAATTATCAGTAAATTGATATAATTAAGATTAGCATAATGACCCCTTATGTACATTTTTTATGAATTATTGTGACTATTGTTCAGACGGATAAGTTCATTTTTGAGCATTTTGTACATAAAAGCTTAAAGAGAAATCTCCGTAAAGCTCAATGTGAATTTTGCACAAAGCATAAGAAAAAGCATGACCCTGAGAGGCAAGCCTATGAGTGTTATACTATCTGCCAGAGGCGTAAACCGTGATTTCAAGATCGGTGACGGAAGCATAGTCTCTGCTTTGAAAAATATCAATATAGAAATAGAGCAGGGAAAGCTAACTATCCTCAGAGGACGCTCGGGAAGCGGAAAGACCACCCTTATTAATATTCTGGGTGCTCTTGATAAGCCTACAAGGGGAAATGTGTTCTTCGGGGAGAGGGATATAACCAAGCTCTCCGAAAGGGCGAGGGATAACATCAGACGGTATGAGATGGCTTTTGTGTTTCAGTCTGTGGCTCTGATGTCGGGAATGACCGCCTATGAGAACGTTGAGTTCGGGCTCAGGCTTGCGAAGTTCCCTTATGCTCAGAGAGATAAGAGAACAAAGGACTGCCTCAGGAATGTGGGACTCGAGAAAAGGGCTGTGCACAGACCTTCCGAGATGTCGGGAGGTGAACAGCAGAGAGTGGCAATCGCAAGGGCGATAGCTCACAGGCCGAAGATAGTTTTCGCCGATGAGCCTACCGCTGAGCTTGATACGAACACGGCTCTGCATATTGTGAAGCTTTTCAAGGAGCTTGTCGCAAACGAGGGCATGACTATCGTTATGACAACGCATGACCCGAGCATGATGGATATTGCAGACAGGGTCTATACGCTTGAGGACGGTGAGATAGTTGAGTGATTCCGTTGATACTATTGTAACCGCTGAAAATGATGAATATATGATCCGATGTGAAAATCTCGTAAAAATTTATAAGACCGCAGATGTTGAGGTCGTGGCTCTGCAGGGACTTGACCTTGATGTAAAAAAAGGCGAGCTTATGGCTATCGTGGGAAATTCGGGAAGCGGAAAATCAACGCTGCTGAATATGCTCGGAGGACTGGATAAGCCCTCGGCGGGAAGCCTTTACGTGGACGGGAAAAATCTTCTCAAATTCACTGACAGGGATTATATGGAGTATAAACGCAGAACTGTCGGCTTTGTCTGGCAGAACAATGCGAGAAACCTTGTGCCGTATCTTACGGCAGTGCAGAATGTTGAGCTGCCGATGCTTCTGAACGGAGCTCACAAAAAGCGGCAGAAGGCGCTGGAACTTCTTGACAGGGTAGGGCTTTTGAAGAGAAAAAATTCAAGGCTTGACCAGATGTCAGGAGGTGAGCAGCAGAG
The DNA here is from genome assembly GCA_900318545.1 of uncultured Eubacteriales bacterium. Classification (GTDB taxonomy): domain Bacteria; phylum Bacillota; class Clostridia; order Oscillospirales; family Ruminococcaceae; genus Hominimerdicola. The sequence goes on along the minus strand of ONLC01000001.1, from coordinate 17,531 downwards.
GGTGGCGATAGCGATCGCTATGGCGAATGACCCGAGATTGCTGCTGGCTGATGAGCCTACGGGCTCGGTCGATACGAAGACCTCAAATATGATCCTCGATATTTTCAAGGACCTTAACAAAAGTGACGGCGTGACGGTGGTCATTGTTACGCACGATGTTAAGCTTGCGAACCATATCGACAGGGTCGTGGCTATAAGAGACGGGCGAACAAGCTCCGAGATAGTGAGAAAACGCTCCTACGTTGAAGAGCTCAACGAAATGGGAGATATAGTTCTCGTTGAGGAGGAGCAGGAGGAGCCTGTACATGAGGAGCTGCTGGTGCTTGACCGTTCGGGAAGAGTACAGCTGCCGAAGGAGTTTCTTGAGAAGCTCGGGATAAAGGGCGGAGATAAGATCAAAGCCGAGCTCGATGAGGAAAGCGGAAGAGTAATGCTATTCCGTTCGGGCTGATGAAAAAGGTTATTACCCTTTGGGTTTTAATTATTGGGATCTATATACTATTTATAATGTATAATATATAAGTAGGTGTGATTCTCGCAAAATGATCATTATGAGAAAGGTGGATTCACAAGTGAAGGACACAAGGTTCAGACGTGTTATAAGCTCGGCCCTCGCACTGGCTCTTTGCTGCTCATGCGGCATAGGTGCTTTTGCGGCAGATGATAATGCGTCAAAATCGGATAGTTCGGCGACAAGAACTACCGGTACCGATTCTCTGAGGCAGACTTCCTACACCAATTATGTAGACAAGTATGCTGACGAGGCCAGACCTGACAAGGAAGTTCAGGTCATGGGTAAGGATTATGACCCTACCTCCGTTGACGGTGCTGAGTTATCAGTAACTGATGTTGGCGGAAAAAGCGATGTTTTGCAGTGGGCTAATCAGGAGGGCTCCGTTTCGTATAAGGTGAACGTTCCCGAAACAGGCGTGTATAACATCAAAATGAGCTATTATGCTCTCGACAGCAATACCAACGATGTCGAGTTTTCACTCGCTATCGACGGTAAGGTTCCATACTCTACAGCAGGAAGAATTACTCTTCCTAAGAGATGGGTGAACGAATCAGAAATAAAACAGGATTCAAGACAGAACGATATCCGTCCCGGACAGGTTTCTCAGCCTTGCTGGCAGGAGCTCTCGTTCGAGGATATAGACGGTCTCTATAATGAGCCTCTCGAGTTCTACCTTGAAAAGGGTGACCATACCTTCACCTTTGAGTCCGAGAAGGCAGAGTTTGCTATAGAGTACTTCACTCTCTATCAGTATAAGGCTCCCGAGCCTTACTCTGCTCCCGATGACAGTCAGCTTTCCATGGCCAGCGGACAGCTGATAACTCTCGAGGGAGAGACTGCGGACTATAAATCAGCGAGAACACTTTATCCTACTGCAGATAAGAGCTCCTACATCACCTCCTGCGTGAACGGTTCGAGCCCTACAAAGACAAGATACAACACCATCGGATCGGGAAGCTGGACTCAGTCCACACAGACCGTTACATGGATGATCGATGTCAAGGAAGCAGGCTTCTACAAGCTCGGCATCAGAGCAAGACAGGATCAGATGAGAGGTATGTACTCCAACAGACGACTCCTCATAAACGGCGAGGTTCCCTGCCTCGAAGCAGATCAGATCAAGTTCTATTACGATACCGACTGGCAGGTAACTGTGCCTAAGGCTGAGAACGGAGACATAATGTACTTCGAGCTCAAGGCAGGTACAAACTACATCTCGCTTGAAGCTGTTCCCGGTGAGATCGGCGAGATCATGGGCCGCCTTGATGAGACTGTTTATGCTATCAACAGCTACTACCGTCAGATTCGTCAGATCACAGGACCTGACCCCGATGAGTACAATAACTATATGATAGATCAGGCTATCCCTTCTATCATTCCTGATTTCAAGGCTTATGCAAGCCAGCTCAGAGACCAGAAGAAGCAGATCGAGGATCTGTCGGGCTCGGGCGGAACGGAAGCCGAGACTCTTGAAAAAATGGCTATCGTTCTTGACAAGTGTATAAAGAAGCCTGACCTTATCCCTGAGATGATGTCGCAGATCAAGGATAACGTTACAGCTCTTTCAACCTTTATTAACCAGTACCGTGAGCAGCCCCTCGAGGTAGATATGATCGAGGTTGCTACCAAGGACAAGGATTTCACATCTGCTGATTCTTCGTTCTTCGGCTCACTGAGCTACGGCTTCCAGGCATTCATGGGTTCATTCTGGGAGGATTACAACTCCATTTCCGACGATGACGGCGGAGAGTCAATGGAGTGCTGGGTATCCCTCGGCCGTGATAACGCAGAGGCTGTTCAGCAGCTCATTACCAGTGACTTTAATCCGAACTACGATACTCAGATCAATCTGAAGCTCGTTCAGGGCGGTATCGTTGAGGCTACCTTCGCAGGCAAGGGTCCTGACCTTGCACTGTTCATGGGCGGTGACTTCCCGATTCAGCTTGCTGCAAGAGGAGTGCTTACCGACCTCAAAACCTTCGATGATTATGAGGAGGTAACTACAAGATTCGCTAAGGACGCAACAGTACTTTATGAGTATAACGACGGCGTTTACGGACTGCCTGTCAGCCAGACCTTCCCGATGCTGTTCTATCGTTCAGACGTTCTTGAAGAGTATGACATCGACCCTGCAACAGACCTGGCTACCTGGGACGGACTCCTCAACTGTCTGCCGACTCTTCAGAGAAACTACCTCGAGGTAGGTCTTATCCTTCCTGCAATGGCAAGTGTGGGCGGTACAACCTATGTATCTGCTATCACAGAGCCCGGAAACACATTTGCAATGCTTCTGCTGCAGCAGGGACTCAACTACTACAACGATGAGCAGGCCGCTACTACATTCGATTCTCAGGAAGCTATCGATGCATTTGATACATGGACCAAGTTCTATACTACATACAGCTTCCAGCAGACTTATGACGCATTCTCACGTTTCAGAATGGGAGATATGCCTGTAGTTATTCAGAACTACACCTTCTTCAACCAGCTTTCAGTTGCAGCACCTGAGATCAAGGGCTGCTGGGGCTTCCAGCCCGTTCCCGGAACAAAGCAGGCTGACGGAACTATAAACCATGCGGCTAACTCCAACGGCTCGGGCGCTATCATCTTCACAAAGGCTCCTGACCAGCAGGGTGCATGGGAATTCATCAAGTGGTTCACATCCACCGATACACAGGTCAAGTACGGAAACAACATCGAGTCTATCCTCGGAACTATGGGACGTTTCGACACTGCAAACGTTGAGGCACTCTCACAGCTTTCGTGGACAACATCTGAGGTACAGAGCCTCTATGATCAGCTCGAGCAGCAGGTAGAAATACCTATTATTCCTGCTTCCTACGGTGTAACAAGAAATATCATGAATGCATTCAGAACTGTTGTAAACAAGTACGAGAATGCAAGAGACACTCTGTTCTGGTACAATAAGGACATCAACGACGAGATCACTCGTAAGCTTGAAGACCTTGATCTGTACAAGAAGGATTAAAGAAAGGGGAGTAGTGATTTATGGCCAATAATGATCAGCCGATGATTAGGCAGGGTAGATGGAAATATACCTGGCACATGATGAAGACCAATAAGGCTTGCTACATAATGCTTCTTCCCTTTATGCTCTTCTTCCTGATATTCACGGTAGCACCCGTTGTAATGTCGCTCCCGATAGGCTTTACGAACTTCAATATGATCGAAACTCCGAAATTCGTAGGTCTTTCAAATTTCTATACTCTGTTCTTAAACGATGACGTTTTCCTGATCGCTGTAAGAAATACTCTTATCTTTGCGATCTTTACAGGTCCGTTCTCCTACGTTCTCAGCTTCCTTATTGCGTGGCTGATAAACGAGATGAGCAACTTCTGGAAAACATTCTTCACATTCGTTTACTATGCACCGTCTATGACGACCTCCGTATACGTTACCTGGCAGCTGATCCTGTCGGGTGACTCCTACGGTTACCTCAATGCGATCCTTATGGATCTCGGAATACTGAACTCACCTGCTCAGTGGCTGACAGATACGAACTACATTCTTACAGTAGTTATCATAGTTCAGCTCTGGATGTCGATGGGTGCAGGCTTCCTTGCTATCAGAGCAGGCTTCCAGAACATCGACAAGTCGATGTACGAGGCAGGCGCTATCGAGGGTATCAAGAACAGATGGCAGGAGCTCTTTATGATTACCATTCCTTCAATGGGACCTCAGCTTCTGTTCGCAGCTGTTATCCAGATCTCCTCATCATTCACAGTAGGTATGGTAGGCCAGAACCTTGTAGGTCTTCCTTCCACAGACTATGCAGCTCACACGATCATGAACCACGCTACAGACTACGGCTCCATCAGATATGAGATGGGTTATGCGTCTGCAATATGCTTCGTTCTGTTCGCCGCGATGCTTTTGGCTAATAAGGGCATCAACTGGCTGCTAGGTAAGTATCTTGATTAGAAGGGGGGAGACATAAATGGCAAGAAAAAGAAGAAAAAAGCAGCAGTCGATCGAAAAGCTGAAGGTCAGCGAAAAGAAGAAGAGAGTCAACGGCTCGCTGGGCGGAGATATTGCAATATTCGTCTTCCTCTGTCTGCTTGGATTGTTTATGGTCTTCCCGCTGTATTACTCAATTATACAGTCGATGAAGCCGGTAGAAGAGCTGTTCGTGTTCCCGCCTAAGCTCTACGTCCTGAACCCGACGACCAATAACTTCTCGGATATGTTCAAGGTCGCTGCAAGCTCGTGGCAGGTACCTCTTTCGAGATACATCTTCAACAGCGTATTCATCACAATAGTTATCTGTGCTGCAAACCTTTTTGTTTGCTGCTGTGCCGCATTTGTTCTTTCAAAGTGCAAGTTCCCCGGCAGTAAGATAATCAATCAGATCATAGTAATCGCCCTGCTGTTCTCCTCGAACGCAACATGGATCATGTCCTTCCTTATTATGTCGAAGCTGCACATGATCGATACCTACTGGGCACTTATCCTCCCGAGCGTTTCGACTGCAATGGGTCTGTACCTCATGCGTCAGAGTATGACTACGATCCACGATTCAATGGTCGAGGCTGCAAAGGTGGACGGAGCAGGACTGTTCAGAATTTGCTGGCAGATCGTTGTTCCGAACTCCAAGCCTGCACTGATGACACTTATCATCTTCGCATTCCAGGGTGCCTGGAACATTCAGGGCGGAGCTCTTATCTACTCTGAGGAGCTCAAAACACTACCTACAGTTGTACAGCAGATCACGCTTGCAGGTCTTGCCCGTCAGGGTGTAACCTTCGCAGCCGCTGTGGTACTTCTGATACCACCACTCGTTGTATTCCTTATTGCACAGGGTAATGTCATGGAGACAATGGCTAACTCAGGTATGAAGGATTAATGATGAACTTTAGAATGAAAAGGAAACAGGTGATAAGTAGTGTTGAGTTATAAAAATTCTATCAAAAGAATAGTAACATCGGCTCTGGCAGCCGCTATGGCTCTCACCATGACGACCGCCGCCTTCGCTGATGAACCGTACACCGCTTACAACTACGACTATTGGGAGGCAGCGATACCCTCGCAGAGTGCCTACCGTGTAGATGTTGCTGTAACGGGTGCGGATATGGGTCTTGACAGGCTTTCCGATCCTTCTGACAAGCTGTTTATCAGCGAGGAGGCTCCCTCCACAATGAAGGACGCAAAGGATCTGTTCTATGACCACGATAATGATACCTTCTGGGTATGCGATACCGGAAACGACAGAATACTGAGGCTTTCCAAGGACCTGAAAATTACAGGCTGCTTTGAGGGAGTCCTCGGTGATACTGAGATAGCTGTCAGAGATGACGGTGTTTCCACCTTCGACGGACCCTCGGGTATCTATGTAAAGGAAAGCCTTTTTGACGGTAAGCTCTACGTTTATATCGCAGATGCCGACAATTCAAGAGCAGTTAAGTGTACGGTAAAATCCGACACACAGCTTGAGCTCGTTCAGGAGTACTTAAAGCCCGAAACAAAGCTTTATGACTCCAAGGTTTTCAATCCCTCGAAGATACTTGCAGATGCAGCAGAAAATGTTTACTGCGTTTGTAAGTCGATAACCTCGGGTGCGGTTCAGTTCAATGCCGCAGGCGAGTTCCAGGGCTTCTACGGTGCAAACCGAGTTGAGGTAACGGCAGCCGTTATAGCTCAGCAGCTCTGGAGAAAGATCGCATCGAACGAGCAGATTCAGGGAATGAAGAGAAACGTTCCTGTTGAGTATGCAAACTTCGATATCGACGACGACGGCTTCGTTTATACAGTTACTGAGGCTGCTAATGCCCAGACAGACGCTGTTAAGAAGCTTAACCCGGCCGGATATAACATCTGGGATAACTCGGTCGGTGATGAGTACAAGTTCGGTGATCTTACAACCGAGTACGACCCCACATCAAATAAGAGCTACAAGTGCAGACTTACTGATATAGTTGTTTCGGACAACGGCACAATAAACATTCTTGACTTCGAGAACGGCCGTGTGTTCCAGTACGACAAGCTCTGTAACCTGCTTTGTATCTTCGGTACGAAGAACTCAACCTCCGATCAGGAGGGAAGCTTCACCAGCCCGAACGCTATCGAGGCTGTAGGAAATGAGATCTTCATTCTTGACGGCTCCAAGAACGACATCACGATCTACACAGAGACCACCTTCGGTCACTACGTACATTCGGCAGTTGCTCTTTACGATGAGGGCCGCTACGTTGACGCTAAGCCCGAGTGGGAAGAGGTAGTCAAGAGAGACGGCGGTTATGCACTCGCATATACAGGTCTCGGCAAGGCTGCTCTTACTGAGGGCGAGTACAGCAAGGCTCTTGATTACTTCAAGACCTCGTATGACCAGGACGATTATGACAAGGCGTTCAAGTATGCAAGAGAGGAATTCCTCAGAAAGCACTTCACTGCTATAATGATAATTATTATCGGTCTGATAGTTGTTTTGATCGCATTTAATATTCTGAGACGCCACGGCGTTCAGAAATTCCTGAGAACTATTATTAAGGGGGGAGACTAGTATGTATGAATTTTCGCCGATTGGCTGGCTCAAGCATTGTGTCTTCCACCCTGTAGAGGGCTTCGAGGATCTCCGCTGGAAAAAGCAGGGCTCCCTGAAGATAGCATTCACAATAGTCTTCCTGCTGTTCGTTGCTATGGTAGTTGACAGACAGCTGACAGGCTTCCAGTTCAATGACAACTATGTAAAGGTATTTAATATAGTACCTCTGCTCGTTCAGTCGGTAGTATACTTCTTTACATGGGTTATAGGAAACTGGGCAATTTGTACGCTCCTCGACGGTGAGGGTACTCTCAAGAGGATCCTTATCTACTCTGCGTATTCGCTCGTTCCCTACATAGTTTGCACATTTATCGCAGTTATCTTCTCGAACGTTCTCGTTCAGGAGGAGTCCATCTGGATCACTGCAATATCTTACCTTGGTTTAGGCTGGTCCGTAGTCCTGATGATTCAGGCTATGAGAGCTGCTCACCAGTATTCATTCGGAAAGACCCTTGCTTCGATAGTGGGTACGCTGATCGCAATGCTGCTTATTCTGTTCCTTGCGATCCTGCTCCTCTCGCTCTTCCAGCAGGTCTATGTATTCGGCTACTCGATCTATACCGAGATCGCGTACAGGATCAGAGGCTAGGAGAAAGGGTGGTGTAAAGAATGCAGAAAAATTACAAGAAAGCAATGGTATTTGCCCTTTGTCTGACAATGCTCATGCCGCTCGGCTCTATGGCTGTTTCGTCAACCTCTGATGAGGTCTCGAGTGCAGCCGCTGACTCAGCTGCCGAGAGCACCGATTCTGCCGCAGAGACAGAAGACTCCGCAGCAGCCGATGACTCTGCCGCTGACGACTCAGCAGCCGCTGATGAGTCCGCAGCTGACTCCGCTGAGGCTTCCGAGACTGACGATTCCGCTGCTGAGGAGACTGACTCCGCAGCTGACAGCGAGGCTGCCGGGGAAGAAAAGGCTGAGGAAGAAGAGGAAGAGGTTCAGCCCCTTACCGATGATGAGGCTCTCGCAATGGCCGAGAAGGCTCTCTCAAACAACAATCTTGAGGTCTATCTCGATGAGAAGAACGAAAGACTTGCTGTTAAGGTAAAGGATTCAGGCTCGGTATGGTGGTCGTCACCTATCAATGTTGAGACCGATACAACTATCCTTGATGCCGATAAGGGTAGAGATATGGCTTCCGCACAGCGTAAGCAGGTAGCTTCGACCTCGGGCTTCAAGACAGGAGACATCGGTGAGACAAACCGTGGTGAGTCCTCCGTTACATACACCAACAAGTGTAATGTAGATTGGGAGGTCAAGGGCGACAAGATCGTTGAGACTGTTAAGTACAGGATCAAGAATTCAAAGAACAAGTACGATATCGCTTATAAGATCAATTATGAGCTAGGTGATGATTACCTCTATGCTTATGTTGATAAGGAAGATATCGAAGAGGTAAACAAGTCCTCACTTGACGGACATATACTTACCAAGCTTCAGATAATGCCGTACTTTGCAGCAGCTGAGTCCACCGCTGAGGGCTATATGATAGTTCCCGACGGTACAGGTGCTGTTATAAACTACAACAACGGAAAAGGCAATTATCAGGATTACTCCCAGCAGGTTTACGGCAGAGATTACACAGCAGTTCCGCTGACAGCTCCCCGTGTAACTCAGCAGGCGTATCTCCCTGTAATGGCTACAGTTTCCGGAAACAAGGGCGTTGTTATGGTAGCCTCTGACGGAGATGCTAACGTGTACGCTCACGCTCAGGTCTGCGGACAGCAGAAGCAGGCATATAACAACTGCTACTTCGAGTTCGAGGTCAAGAGCACAGATACCTTCTTCATGAGCGGTGACAGCTCCACAAGGCTGACCGTATTCGAGAAGGGCGACATCAAGACCGACAGGTTTGGTGTCCGCTACTACCCGATCGACAGCAAGAGCGGAGATCTTAACTACGCTGACTGTGCTGAGGTCTACAGAAACTACCTCGTTAATGAGAAGGGACTTGAAAAGAAGGCTACCGCCAATAACAATGACCTTTACATTGACTTCTACGGCGGCGTAATGAAGGATACTTCAATTCTTGGTATCCCATTCAACCTCAAGACTGAGATAACAGGCTTCAATCAGGCAAAGGAGATACTCAACGGCTTCAAGGACGACGGTGTATCTTCAATGACAGTCAATTACAATGACTGGACAAACGACTCGATCAAGCAGAAGATATCCACCGATGCTGATGCCTCGGGCACACTCGGCGGAAGCAGCGACTTCAAGGACCTTCTCGGACTTGATGAAAACATCGAGATCGTTCCCTCAATGAATAACTTCACGATGGCATCAAGCTCATGGGGCTATATGACCCTCACGAGCACAGCTATCAGAGTTTCAAACGCTTACTCAAGACAGTCATCCTACAGCCCTGCATTCGGTGTTGCAGAAAAGGGAGTTGCTCCCGCACTGCTGACTCCGAATAAGTACTCAAAGGTATTCCAGGAGATGCTCGACAGCTACGCTGATGAGAAGATCGACGCTGTAGGCTTCGGCTACTATTCGTCAAGACTCGTTTCTGATTTCACAAACAGCGAGTCATCGTCAAGATCTCAGACAATGAAGACCCTGACAGACGGATATGAGAAGGCAAAGGGTCAGGAAAAGACAGTTTACGCCTCGGGTGCAAACGCTTATGTCCTGCCTTATGTAAACAAGGTTTCAAATATACCTGTTTACTCGAGCAGCTTTAACGTTACTGATTACGATATACCATTCTATCAGATGGTGATCCACGGCTACCTTGATTATGCATCGACATCGGTAAACAAGAGCTCTAACACAGACGAGGTATTCTACCTCTCGCTGGCATCAGGCTCGCAGATCCACTACGATCTGACCTATGTTGACGCAGATACCCTCCAGGATACAGATTATGACAACCTGTATTACACTCATTATGAGGGCTGGACGGATATGGCAGCTAAGCAGTACAAGGCTGCACAGCAGATCCTCGCAGGAGTTTCTGATTACACTATCAAGAGCTACGAAAGAAACGAGGACGGAACCGTATTCACAACTACCTACACCAAGGACGGTGCTTCTGATGTGGTTATTAAGGTGGATACAAAGCTCAGCCAGGCTGAGGTAGACGGAAAGATCATTCCGCTTGAAGATTGTGTTGAAGGAGGTATTACAGAATGAGTGAAGACATCATGAACACTCCGTTAGATGCGGAGGACGTTAATACCGAACTCGACGCAGCCGAAGAGGCAGTTGAAGAGAAGGCCGAGGAGGCAGCCGCTGAGGCTGCTCCCGAGGTTGAGGCTGCTGAGGAAGCAGCAGAGGAGACTGTTGAAGAGGCAGTCGAGTCTGCTCAGGCAGCTCCCGCTAAGCCCGAGAAGAAGCACAGACTCTCATACGAGAAAAGAAAAGGTCTTTATGGCTACGGCTTCATCGCTATCTGGGCACTCGGAACGATCTATTTCTTCATTCTTCCTTTCATTGAGTCTCTGATCTACTCGTTCAATAAGACCGAGGTTAATCAGGGCGGTATGAAAATGGAATGGATCGGTCTGAAAAACTACAGAAACGCATTCAGAAAAGACCAGGATTACTCAAAGGCGCTTGTTGAGATGCTCCAGAATACAGCTCTCAGAACTCCTCTGATACTTATCTTTGCGATATTCATCGCAGTTATCCTGAACCAGAAATTCAAGGGAAGAACCTTCGCAAGAGCGGTATTCTTCCTCCCCGTTATCATCGCTACAGGACCTGTTATCGACATCATCAACGGTAACATGGACCAGGGCGGCTTCTCGGGCGGTGCAGAGCAGTTCAGCACAATGTTTGAAGCAAACCTTGTTGACCAGCTTCTGAACTTCCTTGGAGTGTATAACATAAGTGACACGCTTACAGAAACGCTCAACACGCTGATTACCGACATCTTTGACCTTGTATGGAACTCAGGTATCCAGATCCTGCTGATTCTTTCAGCACTGCAGGGAATACCGGTCTCCGCTAAGGAGGCGGCTCAGATCGAGGGTGCAACAGCTTGGGAGTTCTTCTGGAAGGTCACAATTCCTTACATCAGCCCGATGATCCTCGCAAGCGTAGTTTACACTATAGTAGACTCCTTCGTTGATCCTCAGAACAGCGTAATGTCGATCGTACTTAATAAGGCAAGCAACTGGGAGCACGGTTACTCAGCAGCGATGGCGTGGGCATACTTCGCAATCGTAGCGGTATTCCTTGCAATAGTAGTAGCCTTCATTAATAAGTTCGTATACTATGAAGTAGAGTAAGGGGGGATCTAAGTGGCAACTAAAAAAGAAGAAAAACAGTTTGAAAAAGAACGCAAGGCTGCCCAGAAAGCCCGTTACAAGCACATGAAAGAGGTCGGGCTTGAGAAATTCCTTACTCCGGAACAGATCGCCTATAACAGGCGTAGGAAGTGGATCGGTGCTGTATGGCCCTTCTTCAGATTCCTTATCCTTTTCGGACTCTGCTTTGTAATTCTTTATCCTCTCATCTTCATGCTCTCTACAGCGTTCAGACCGAACGAGCAGATGAACGACCCTTCGGTTGTTTGGCTGCCTAAGAGCTTCACGATGCAGAATATCAACGATGTATGGGAAGTTATGAACTTCGACAAGACGGTTATTAATACAGTTATCCTGAACCTTGTGGCTTCTGTCCTTCAGGTAGTTACCTGCTCGATAACAGGCTACGGCTTCGCAAGATTCAAGTTCAAGGGTAAGGCAATACTGTTTGCAATCGTTGTTCTCCAGATCATCGTTCCTCCGCAGATCACAACTATTCCGCTGTACTTACAGTACGCTTACTTCAAGCCGCAGTGGCTTGCTAAGCTTCTGACAGGCGGAGAGACCTCGCTTATCAACTCAGGCTGGACAATGTATCTGCCTGCATTGTTTGCGAACGGTCTGCGTGCAGGTCTGTTCATCTTCATCTTCCGTCAGTTCTTCAGAGGACTGCCAAAGGAGCTCGAAGATGCGGCATACCTTGACGGATGCAGTCCTCTTTACACCTTCGTAAAGATCATGTGTCCGAACGCAAAGTCATCATTCCTTACGGTATTCCTGTTCTCGATAGTTTGGTACTGGAACGACTATTATGTTTCCTCGTCCTTCTTCACCAAGAACGATACTGTAGCTCTGATGCTGAAAAACCTGAATACAAACCTTCAGCAGACGCTGTTCGATGGTCAGCAGGTATCTGTCCGACAGATCATCGTTTGGCTTGAGGCCGGTTGTTTGCTGTCGATCACGCCGATACTTGTCATGTATGTATTCTTACAACGATACTTCATCGAAGGTGTCGAGAGATCGGGTCTTGCAAACTGATCAAAAGCACAAGAAAGCCCACACTGTATGGTGTGGGCTTTGTTTGTATCATAAGGCAGAGGGCAAAGCAAGGATTTTGTGATTGACAATATCGACATAATGTGGTACAATAAATGTATGTATAGCATATATTGAGTTTATTGTATCGGGGGTGTGAGCTTGGGACTAAAGATAGGCAGGTATGAATTGCCTGAATACAGCGTACTGATGTCTGTGTACGATCAGGAGCTGCCCGAAAACCTCAATGAGAGCTTAGAATCAATGCTCATGCAGAGCTATCCGCCCTCGGATTTTGTACTGGTGTGTGACGGAAAGCTCACGAACGAGCTTAATATAATAGCAAAGTCATTTCAGAATGAGTTCAAGACTATTTTCAGAATTATTCAGATAGACGAAAATGTTGGTGTCGGAAAGGCTTATAATATCGGAATGGAAGCCTGTAAGTGCGACTATATCGTGAAGATGGACTCGGACGATATTTCTATGCCGAACAGGTGCTTAAAGCAGATGGCTTTGTTTGCGATAATGCCCGAGCTTGATATAGTCGGGACATTTGTGGAGGAATTCAACAGTGACACTGACGAGACTGTCGCTGTAAAGAAGGTGCCGATCCTTCAAAGTGAGATAGTGGCATACGCAAGGCGAAGGAACCCCTTTAACAGGCAGACTGTGGCTATCCGAAAGGAAAAGGCGGTAAGCATCGGAGGGTACAGCGATATGAAACTCTGCGAGGACTATGAGTTCTCGGCAAGAATGATACGAAACGGCGCTGTGTGCCAGAACATTCCCGAGGTGCTTGTGCGGTACCGCATAAATGAGAACACAGTCGATATACGAAAAAGCTGGAAGCACACAAAGGCTTTTATCCGTGTACGCTGGATAATCTTCCGTGCAGGCGATACAAGCTTCCGTGATTTTCTTATTCCATGTATGACTCAGCTTGCTTTGTTTGTTCTGCCAAGACGCTTTACAGCGTGGTTCTACAGAAAGTTTTTAAGGCACTCGGACGAGAAAAAACAGGAAAAGAACGAGAGAAGTTATCAGTCATCAAAGAAGCCTAAAAAAGCATAACTCCGACAGGGAAAACCTGTCGGAGTTATTTTTCTATTATCAAAACTGACTGTTTTGCATATACTATACTAAAGGTCAACATGAGCACAGAAAATGCCCTGATCGGTGATGTCGATATATGCATAAGAGGCAGGCATAAAATCCCTGGGGTTGCCTGCACTGCCCGGGTTGAGGATATGCACACCGTCAACGTACTCATAATAGCGGCAGTGGGTGTGCCCGAAAAGAACTATCTGTGCATTGATGTTCTTGGCCTGCTCAAGGAGCTTGTCAGTGGTGTACTTTACTGCCCATCGGTGTCCGTGAGTGAAGAATATCTTCAGCCCTGCGGGCGTCATATAAATATCGCTGGTTTTTGTAAATGAACCAAAATCACAGTTGCCGCTGACCTGCAGTACCTTCTGGTCAAGGTAGTGATGCCTGACCTGATCAACCTCACGCTCACCGTCACCAAGAAAAATGAAAAGGTCGGCATTTCCGTTTCGCCTGAATATTTTCTTAACAGCTGAAAGATTGCCGTGCGTATCGGAAAAAACGATTATTCTCATCAAAGCTCCCCCTTTCGGTCAGCGTGCACATTTCCCAGCATATTAATATATATAATAGCATAAATATTTAGAAATACTATTGAAAAAAGGAGAATTTTTTATGAGCAAAAACAGATCAGCCCCTATCAGCAGCGGGCAGGCAGATAAGCTTTTCAGTATGACCGCAGGAAAGCTCGGCTCAGACAGCGAGACCCTGAAGCGTGAGTTCCAAAGCGGCAATTATCAGCGTGCTATGTCCTCTCTTTCAAGAAGCGACGCACAGAAGCTCCAAAAAGCCCTCTCCGACCCCGAGCTTACCGCAAAGGTATTGAGCTCTCCGCAGGCAAGAGCTATTATGGAGAAGCTCGCAAAGGGCGGAAAGTAGATATCAGCTTTGGAAAGGAGGACGTTTGAATGAGCGAGCTGATGGATAAACTGCAAAGCGTCCTCAATGACGAGGAAAGCATGAAGCAGGTAAAAGAGCTTGCAGATATGCTCTCGGGCGGTGAGGGCAAGGGGACAGCATCACAGCCCGAAGCTGCACCCTCAGCACCGCCTGTCGACCCTATGCTCCTTATGAAAATTCAGGGAATAATGTCGCAGGCAGCCAAGCCCGATAAGAACATTGACCTGCTTATGGCACTCAGACCTCTCCTAAAAGACGAGAACAAACAAAAGCTAGACCGCATAGTCAAGCTTTTCAGACTTGTTTCTCTGTACCCTGCTATCAAGGAGAGCGGTATTCTCGGAGGTGATCTGCTTGGCATCCTCTGATGACTTTGCTACCATGCAGGAGGAGGCTGTCCGCCGTGTCCGTGAGATGCACAAACGCTCGCAGGACTATGTCGGCAGGCAGCCCTCTCACAGCAGCCCTGACCCGCTCTCGCAGCTGCTGTCAGGCTTTGGCAAGGGTGGGCAGGGAATAGGATCTCTCGGCATTGATGAGGAAAAGGCACTTATAGCACTCCTCATTTACATACTGTACAAGCAGGGTGCAGATGTAAAGCTCCTGCTGGCGCTGGGGTATCTGCTGCTTTAGGTGAGAAGCGTTCCCACATAGTAGATAAGCCCGTAGATAACGCTTGCAAGTGTTCCGTAAAGGATAACAGGGCCGCTGATGATGAATATTTTCGCACCGAGCCCGGTGATGAAGCCCTCGGCCTTGAATTCAAGAGCAGGGGCACAGACTGAGTTTGCAAAGCCCGTTATCGGGACAAGCGTGCCTGCACCTGCCTGCTTGGCTATCTTCGGGTAAATGCCGAGGCCTGTAAGCAGTGCAGACAGAAACACCAGTATCACCGAGGCAACAGTCGCACTGTTGTCCTCTGTAAGCCCGAGGGCTGAAAACGCATCAAATATACCCTGTCCGAGTATGCAGATAAGCCCTCCCGAGACAAATGCCTTGGGCACATTTATCCACCATTTAGAGCCCTCTGCCGCTGATCTGTAAAGGTCGCTGTACTGGGTCTTAGTCATATTTATTTCCATGAAGCTCACTCCGTATCTTTTTCTGATATTATGTGCAAGGAAAGGTTTAATATTCATTTTGGGGCATTCTTTTGGTTAAAATGTTCATATTTGTTAATCTAGTTTTGTACAATGTAAACGATAACGTGATTTGAAATTTGTTAAAATAGTATCTTGAAAAAGAGGTAAAAATTATGTATTATAGTATTTAGAGATTTAATATCTTCAATAAGGAACTAATGATTTTTAGGAGGTTATAACAATGAAAATCAAAAAGCTCGCTGCTGCACTTTGTGCAATGGCTATGACAACTGCAATGTTCACTGCCTGCGGAGATTCTGATTCCTCTTCCAAGAGCGATACTTCTTCCAAGAAGGCTGAGACAACCACCACTACTGCTGCTGAGGAAACTCCTGCTGCAAGCGAGGCTGAGGGCGGAGACTCATCTGAGGCTGCTGCACCTACAGGCGATGAGCCTTACTATGATGAGGTAACAGGTCTTGAGTGCCAGATTCCTGATGCAAGCTACACACCTGTAACTGAGTTCCAGGGTCACGATGCATTCCTGATGTTTGCTGATTACAACTGGATGTGGTCGAACTTCGGCGGACAGGGCTACAGTGAGGACGACAGAGGCGACGGTGCTTTCGGTGTTGACGCTGACGTAACAGGCGACGGTGAGTACACTGTAGCACTTACAGTTGATTCTATCGCAGCTAACGATGCTCTTATGGGCAATCCTAATCCTCAGATCGTTCTTGACGGCGATTATGTACTTCCTGCACAGGGTGCTGTTGTATTCTGCATTGATATCACAGGTATCTGCGACGGTACAACTACATGGGACGGCGAGACCGTTGAAAAGAACCCGCTTGACGAAGAGGACACAAACCTTGCTACAAGTGTAGAGTCCAAGGGTAAGTACACAGGTCAGGAGCTGAAGGTAGAGCTTACATCTATCAAGATCGACGGCGAGGAGTTCCCGTTTGATGCTTCCAAGATCAAGTACGGCAACATCGAGAACGACAACAACAAGTACAGAATTGAGATCTACAACGATTACGGCGATACTGCAAAGGATCCTGCAATTGATAAGGATGCTCTGATGTTCGCTAAGAGCCTTGAGTGCACATTCACTATCGAAGGAATGGACAAGGAAGGTTAATTAATACCGACATAAAAAAGCCCCCGAGTTTTCGGGGGCTTTATTTTATCTCATGCTGTTTATTATATCGTTTGCTTTCTGATAAATGAGCTCGGGATCCTCATTTATGAAGAACTCTCCATTCTCATAGAGTATCTTTCCTGCACACATTGTAAGCTTTACATTCTCTTTTGAGCCGCTGTATACAATGTTTTTCGGAATATTGTTCAGAGGCTGCATATTTGGTCTGTGCAGGTCGAGGACTGTCAGGTCTGCCTGCTTGCCCTCTGCTATGCTGTCGCAGTCCGGAAGATACATCGCAAGAGCACCTCCTCTTGTGGCAGCGTCAAGGACGAGGTCAGCAGGGCAGGCAGCTGCATCGCTGAGCTGTATCTTCTGCAGGCCCGTCATCAGGAACATTTCTCTGAACATATCAAGGCAGTTGTTGCTTGCAGGGCCGTCGGTGCCAAGGGCTATTCCAACGCCTGCATTATGGAGCTTCATAACAGGTGCGATACCGCTTGCAAGCTTCATATTTGAGCCGGGGCAGTGTACAGCCCACACACCTTTATCTCTGAAAATCTCAATGTCATGGTCGCTAAGATGTACATTATGGTAGGTAGTGCCGCCAAAGTCAAAAAGGCCTAAGCTGTCAAAAAGCTCTGTCGGGGTCTTGCCGTACTTTTCAACGCACTCTCTGACCTCTTTTGCGGTCTCGGAATTGTGAGTTGAAACATGGGTCTTGTGCTTATGAGCGAGCTTTGAGATAGCCTCCATAAGACCGAGCTCTGCGGTATACTCAGCGTGAAAGCCGAGGTGATAGCTTATAAGCGGAGAAATACTGTTGAGTCTGTCATAGCGTTCCTCAAGCTCGACTATTCTTTCAGCTGCACCGCTTACTGCATCACACATTACTGTCCTGAAACCGCACTCTACATTTGCTTTTACA
>ONLC01000015.1 GCA_900318545.1 uncultured Eubacteriales bacterium | reverse complement strand
TACTGTAGCCCACTGTAAGCGCTTTTTGTCTAGAAAAAATAATTGACCATCAGTCGAAAAACATATAAATATATACACGTATGAAAAATGACTAGTGGTCAATTTTCATTGGAGGGAGTTTGATGTCGAAAAAATTTGGCAAATGGGTAGTGAAGCTGCACATACCCATCCTGATAGCGTCTCTGCTGCTGTTGATACCGGCAACGATCGGCTATGCGCATACGAAGGTCAACTACGATATGCTCACGTATCTTCCGAAGGATATTGAGACGATGCAGGGTCAGGACATCCTGAAGGATGAGTTTGGGACCGGTGCCTTCTCCATGTATATCGTCGAGGGCATGGACGATAAGGATGTCGTGAAGCTGAAGGAAAAGATTGCGGACGTGGACCATGTAAAGTCCGTGATCTGGTGGGATGATGTGGCGAGCATCGATGTTCCGCGGGAACTTCTGCCGGATGAGGTGTACAAGGCGTTCAACAGCGGCGACAGTACGGTGCTTCTGATTCTGTTTGATGAAGGTACTTCGGAAGACGGTACGGTGGCGGCGGTACGCAGGATCCGGACCATTGGCAGTGAGCAGTGCTATCTTTCGGGAATGAGTGCGGTGCTTGTAGATACAGAGGATCTTTCGAACCGTGAGGCGCCGATCTATGTGGCGATGGCTGTGCTGCTGTCGGCGATTGCCTTGAGTTTGTCGATGGATTCGTGGCTGGTGCCGTTCATCTTTCTGGCTTCGATCGGCATTCCGATTATGTACAACCTGGGTACGAACCTGTTTCTGGGCAAGATTTCGTACATTACGAAGGCGCTGGCGGCGGTGCTGCAGCTTGCGGTTACTACCGACTACTCTATCTTCCTGTGGCACAGCTACAAGGAGGAAAAGGAAAAGAACTCTGACAGTCACGAGGCTATGGCAACTGCAATAGGAAACACGATAGTTTCCGTTGTATCGAGCTCGGTAACAACTGTCGCAGGATTTTTAGCACTCTGCTTTATGACCTACAAGCTCGGTATGGACATGGGTATCGTTATGGCAAAGGGTGTTGTTATCGGAGTGCTCTGCTGCATAACTATACTGCCCTCAATGATACTTATCTTTGACAAGGCTCTTACAAAAACGATACACAGAGATATTATCCCGAGCCTTGATAAGCCTGCTAAATTCATTGTAAAGCACCACTGGGCATTTCTGATAGCTTTTGTTATCATTCTTATTCCTGCGGTCTACGGTGAGACTCATACAGACGTTTACTACAACCTGACCGATACGCTCCCGAAGGACTTAAACAGCGTTGTGGCAAACTCAAAGCTTGCAGATGAGTACAATATGGCATCTACACACATTATTATATGCGATGCTGATATGAAGTCAAAAGATGTTAATATGATGGCAAAGAAGATCGAGAGCGTTAAGGGCGTTAAGTTCTGTCTTGGACTCGATACTCTGATAGGGCCGTCAATACCGTCTGAGGCAGTCCCGAAAAGGATAACAAAGATGCTGAAGAGCAACAACTACCAGATGATGCTGGTAGGCTCAAACTACAAGGTAGCCTCCGAAGATGTGAACAAGCAGATAGACAAGATAGACAAGATCATAAAGGACTACGACAAGGAAGGCATGATAATCGGTGAGGCACCTGCTACCAAGGACCTTATAAGCATAACCGACCGTGACTTCAAGGTAGTTAATGTGGTATCTATCGCAGCAGTATTCGTGATAATCCTTGTCGCACTCAGGTCGCTGACTCTGCCGATAATTCTGGTAACAGTCATTGAGTTTGCAGTATTTGTGAACATGGCAGTTCCCTGCTACACACATACGGTAATTCCGTTTATTGCATCGGTAGTTATCGGAACTATACAGCTCGGTGCTACAGTTGACTATGCGATACTGATGACCACAAGATACAAGCTTGAACGCTCACAAGGCAAGGATAAGCACGAGGCTGTTTACATTGCACTTTCTACCTCGATGAAGTCAATCATTGTAAGTGCTCTGGGCTTCTTCGCTGCTACATTCGGTGTCGGTATCTACTCAAGCGTTGATATGATCTCGCAGCTGTGCTCGCTCATGTCAAGAGGAGCCCTTATCAGTATGGTGACAGTAATCTGCATACTGCCTTCGATGCTGATGCTGCTTGATAAGATAGTGCTGAATACCACAATGGGAATTAAACCAAAACAGAGCAGGCTTTACAAGCTGCCCGAAATCAGATAAACAGATAGGAGAGACGAACATGAAAAACACAAATAAGCTTATCGCAGGAGTTCTCGCAATTGTACTTTCGGCAGCAAGCACGGGAATGTATGCTGCAGCAGATACAAAAGCTGACGCTAAGACTGATACAAAGGCATCGGCCGATTCCAAGTCGGATTCCAAGGCTGACGCCAAGGACAGCAAAAACGAGGAATTCAAGCTTACTGCTCCGACAGTAAAGGTAAAGGAGTATGACGGTCTGGTAAAGGACGAGACCGTATTCGTTATGACTGACCCCTCGGGAAAGCAGACTAAAACTATCGTCAGTGACTGGCTGAAAAATCCCGACGGTCTGAAAAAGCTGCCCGACGCTTCAGACCTGACAGACATTGAGAACGTTAAAACCGACGAGTCCTACACAGGCAGCGGCGACAGCATGACCTGGAACACCAACGGCGGTGACATCTACTACAAGGGCTACACTGACAAGGAAGCTCCTATCGACATTAAGATAACATATACTCTTGACGGCAAAAAGGTTGACCCCACCGAGATCATCGGTGAGAGCGGAAAGCTCACCGTAAGATACGAGTATACAAACAAGGCTAAAAAGACAGTCAAGATAGGCAATAAGAATGAGGAGATATATGTTCCTTACCTTTGTGCTACGGGACTTATCCTCGATAATGAGATATTCTCAAACGTTAAGGTAACAAACGCAAGGATCATCTCGGACGGCAGCCGTGATATTATCTTAGGCATAGGCCTGCCCGGAATGAAGAAGAGCTTAGGCCTTGAGGATCACGATGAAATAATGATGCCCGAGTACTTCGAGATCACAGCTGATGTAAAGAACTTTGAGATGAAGACCTCCTTCACTGCTGTTACCAACGAGGTGTTCTCACGCTTTGACGTTGACTACGAGGATACTCTCGATGAGATCGAGGCTAAGCTTGATGAGCTCACCGATGCAGCTGATAAGCTGGTTGACGGCTCCGCTAAGCTTTATGACGGCATAAAAACACTCAATAAGAGCTCGGGTACACTGGTAAACGGAATTGATCAGCTTTATTCGGGCTCAAATGAGCTTAACACAGGTGCTCAGAAGCTTTCTTCGGGTGCAGGACAGATAAAGGACGGCTCCGCTAAGCTTGACTCCGCAGCAGCTCAGATCTCAAACGGCCTTGCAAGTGCAAAGAACGGCTCGGCAGCCCTCTCTGACGGTGCAGGCAAAATAGCAGGCGGTGTGGGTCAGCTCGATATTGCATCTAAGACGCTGTATGACTCCCTCTTCTCAGGCGACAGCAGCCTTGCAAGCGGAGTTTCTGCCCTCAACAAGGGTGCAGGTCAGCTTTATGACAGCTTCTACGGAAAGAACAACAAAAACAGCCTTGAAAACGGAGTTTCCGCCCTTAATAACGGAGCAGGCTCGCTTTACTACGGTCTGTACGGCAAGGATAATACAAACAGCCTTTCAAACGGTGTTTCTGCCCTCAATAACGGTGCGGGAAACCTTTACTACGGCCTTTACGGCAAGAACAATCAGAACAGCCTTGCAAACGGTGTAGCAGCCCTCGATCAGGGCAGCGACCAGCTTTACTACGGCCTTTACGGCAAGGATAACGCTCAGAGCCTTGCAAACGGTGTGGCTCAGCTATCCGCAGGAGTTGACCAGCTCAATGCAAAGGTAAACGAAGGCATTGGCGATCTGCCCGACCTGTCTGAGGGTATGGAGCAGTTTAACGGCGGAATGGATCAGCTCTCCGGCGGCGCTTCACAGCTTTCAGCAGGAATTAATACTGCAGCTGCAAATTTACAGACAACTATCTCAGCTAACCAGCAGGCACTTGCAGCACTCCAGGCTATAGAGAACCCCGATGCATCTGTTCAGACGGCTATTGCAACTCTTCAGCAGACTATCGCAGGTCAGCAGAATATATACAACGCTCTTGTTTCGGGCGGCACAGCTTATGATGCAGGCGGCAATCCTACGGCTTCCCTCTCCGACAGTGCAGCTGCACTCTCGAACGGTGCAGGTCAGATAAAGACCTCGGTAAATGATATGGTATCAGGCATTGATGCTGACTCGATCACCGAAAAGCTTGGCGAGCTAAAGGGCGGAGTTGCTCAGATAAAGGCCGGAACCGATAAGCTCAATGCAAGCGTAAACGGCAGCGACAGCACACTTAAAAACGGCATGGCTGCCCTCAGCGGCGGCATAGAACAGCTCAACGAGCAGATAAACGGAAGCTCCAGCACCTTAAAGAGCGGTGTATCTCAGCTTTCAGGCGGACTGAGCTCTCTTAATGACAGCGTAAACGGCTCAAACAGCACATTAAAGAGTGGTGTTTCTCAGCTTTCGGGCGGACTCAGCACCCTTAATGACAGCGTTAAGGGCGAGGTCAAGAGTGGTGTTTCGCAGATATCGGGCGGACTTAACACCCTCGATCAGAAGGTCAGCGGAGACCTCAAATCGGGCGTATCTCAGCTTAAAGCAGGTACAGCTGCGCTCAATTCAAATATGCCCGACCTGACAAGCGGTGCTAAAGCTCTTGATAACGGTCTTGCTCAGCTTTCAAGCGGCAGCGTTGAAATGAAGAACGGTACGGCTACTCTTTACAGCTCACTTGCTGAGCTTGCATCGGGCAGCAATACGCTCTCCGCAGGCAGTGCTAAGCTGTTCAGCGGTGTAGGCGAGCTCAAAAAGGGCACAGGAAAGCTCACTGACGGCGTTCAGCAGCTTGAAGACGGTGCCAAGGAGCTAAGCGATGGCATGGACAAATTCAAAACTGAGGCAATTGATAAGATCATAAATGCTTACAAGGATAACCTCCCCTCACTGATAGACAGGATAAAGGCTATCAAGGAGGCAGCCGCAGAGGCAGACAGCTTCTCGGGTGCAGCTAAGGATACTCACAGCACGGTTAAGTTCGTATACGAAACTGAGGCAGCAGAGCCCGAGGAATAAAGCACACAGGCAGCTCCGAGAGTTCGGGGCTGCTTTTTTTATAGCTAGTAGATATAAACATATTAACAATTTGTGAGATATGTGCATAAAGCCTGTGAATCGTAACCGTAATTGTAACCTTATTGCTGTTGACAATATGGGAAATGTATGTTATAGTTTATCTGTAAGATAATAGACTTTTTTAGTCTCAGAAAAATGATAAGAACAAACTATATAAGAGTAAAGCTTAAGGAGGAGTTATTATGGTAAAATCTAAGCTTCTTACACCTGTCCTGGCAGGAGTTCTCGGTGTTTCAATCGCAGGCTCTGCCCTCGGATATGTGCTTGTTAATAAGGACAGCGACTCCAAGAGCGGCAAGAAGTCCGCTACTGATGTTGTAAGCCCTGTTGAAAAGCTGACAGACGGCTTCAACGCTGCAACCACTACAGAGGTAGTTGAGAATGCTGAAAAGGCGCTCAAGGGTGAGCTTGATTTTTCTTATGATGCTAAGGCTGCAATTACTTTCGGTGAAGGCTTTAAGAAGCTTTCAGGTAAGAGTGATATGGGCAGCATTGCAATTACTGCAAATGCAAATCAGAATGGAAACAAGGCTTCTGCTGATCTGGCACTGCTTTATAATGACAACGATCTTGTTTCTCTCAACGCTGTTATTGACAGAGATAGCGGAAATGCTTATGTACAGGTGCCTCAGCTGTCTGATGCTTATATGTCCGTAAACTATGAGGAGTTTATATCGCAGGCTCAGAGCCAGCTTACTCAGAGCTTTGATTTCTCTCAGCTTGAACAGCTTGCAGGTTCTTTCCAGTTTGACCCTGCTGCTATGACAGAGAGCCTCAGCGGATATGCTCAGGCTATAGCTGATAACTTCCCCGAGGGCAAGGACGGAGATGACGTAAGCGGTGACATCAGCGGCTACGAGTACAGCTATACTACAAAGACCTATACGCTCACCGGAAATGACCTTTACAATATTCTGAAGGCTGTCCTTGAGCAGGCTAAGAATGACCAGTACCTTTCAGATCTGTATGATCAGATCTCAACCACTGCTGCATCTCAGGGAACAAATCTTGGCATCAGCTACAGCGACTTTATCGACAAGCTCATGGCAGAATATGGCGACAGCGTCAAGGATGCAGGCGAGCTGTTCTCCTTTGATGTTTACTTCAATCAGGATATACCCGCAGGCTTCAAGATAGATCAGGAAGGCTTTGTAATGGACTGCAAGACTGTTCTTACAGGTACTGTTACTGCTGTTGACTTCAATTTGGCTTATGCTGAAAACGGAAGCCTTACTATTGTAGGTGCAGCTGAGGAAGAGGACGGAGTTACAAACGGCAGCTTTGAGCTAAAATCCGACATTGATGATGACGCTGTAGAGGGCAAGCTCACACTTACAAATGTAGGTCCTAACGGCGGCTCTATCAGAATTGACGGCAGTGCCGATAATGACGGCACACCTGTTTCCGGCTGGCTTGAGATAATCACCAGCGTAAGCGAGGACGAAATGAACCTTACAGTTGACACAGGCTACAATGGAGAGAACTTCATTACTGTAAGCTTTGAGGGCAAGAAGACAGACGTTAAGGAGGTTACAGTCCCTACAGGCAAGATCTACGACATCACTGATGAGGCTTCAAGAAACGAGTTCCTCGATACTGTAGATACTGATAAGTTCCTTGAGAACATTAAGTCTGTACTGGGCGAGGATTTATATAACGAGTTTTTCAACGGCAGATCAGGCAGCTACATTATCGAAGACGATGATTATGATTACGACTATGATGATGATTATGATTACGACTATGATGATGACTATGACTACGGCTATGATCTGAACTATGATCTTGATGATTTCGACCTCGGAGATCTCAAGCAGATCACAGGAAGCACACAGGTATAAATCAGATAATACAATGAACGGCATCCTATTGCGGATGCCGTTTTTTTATCCTATTACCTCGTAGTACTGAGCCGCCTCTTCCTTTCTGACGACCTCGTTCACGCCCAGCACCTTTACGGTTATTGGTCTTGTACCAAGTGAAATGGTGATAACATCTCCGACCTTAACATCATATGATGCCCTTGCGACCTTGTCATTTACGGTCACTCTGCCTGCATCACATGCCTCATTGGCGACTGTACGCCTCTTTATGAGCCTTGTGACCTTCAGATACTTATCCAGTCTCATACGTTCTCCTTTCCATAAAAAAAGACCTGACCTACTAGAGGCCAGGTCTAACAAACAATTACTTGTTTACAGCGTCCTTGAAAGCCTTTCCAGCCTTGAATGCAGGAACCTTCTTTGCAGGAACATCAATCTTCTCCTTAGTTCTGGGGTTGATAGAAGTCTTTGCTGCTCTGTCCTTTACAGAGAAAGTACCAAAGCCTACGAGAGAGATCTTCTCGCCTGCTGCAAGAGCCTCTGTGATAGAATCTGTTACTGCTGCGAGAGCCTTCTCTGCGTCCTTCTTAGAATACTCGCCCTTCGCTGCGATAGCACTGATGAGTTCTGCCTTTGTCATTGTTTTAACCTCCATTTTGATCGGACTTAATGTCCATTGTTTACTTTTTACTCGCCTTACGCGAAATCTATGCTCAGAGCCTGATCTCAGACCCGTTTTGCCTTGCCTGTTCCTCTGCCTGTCTGAAGCGTTCTATATACGCATTATTCTCATCGGTGAGAGTTTCCTCAGCATCAGCATCAAGCACCCTTGCAAGTGCCGCACACTCGAACATCAGCTGTCCCAGTGCCCTTACAGCCTCTTCCCTGCTGCCTGCCCCGTCTCTCTCTGCGACCTGTCCTGCAAGCTCGCTTATCTTCCCGGTCAGCTCCTCAACTCCGCCGACATCTGCTCCTGCTCTGTCTGCTCTCTTAACAAGCTTCTGAGCTCTCATCAGTGCCGGGAAATTCTTCGGTACGCTCTCCAGCGTCTGCGTATATGTTTCCTGCCCCTTGGTCTCTTTCTTTATCGAATCCCAGTTAGTCAACACCTTATCAACAGTATCAGCCTGAACATCACCGAACACATGAGGATGCCTTACTATCAGCTTCCTGCATATATCCGTTGTGACCTCCGACAGTCCGAAATGCTTCTCCTCGGTCTCCAGTACACAATGAAAAACTACCTGCAGCAGAACATCTCCAAGCTCTTCCCTCATCATTTCAGGGCTTTCAAGATCAATCGCTTCCATGACCTCATAAACCTCTTCGAGGAAATCCTTCTTGATAGTCTTATGAGTCTGCACCTTATCCCAAGGGCAGCCGTTTTCACTTCTGAGTATTTTCACGATCTCAACCAGATCATTTATATCATAGCTCTCCTTAGAAAGCAGCTCAGTGTACTCGTTTTCCAAAAGACCATACCTTTCAAGCAGTCTGCAAATGAACATATCATTTACTTTGAACAATTGCCTTTAATAATAATAACCTATTTTACTCAAAATTTCAAGCCCTTTATCGCTTTTTTTTGAAAAATGACACAATAAAAGCATTTTTCGGCATTTCGCACAATAATACCAAAGATACAACATAAGTCATACAGCTAATTGCCAATACGGCAATCAAGCCCATTCTGCCGCTGTTTACTAAGCTGACACTTGACAAAAGCTTCGGACTGATAAGTGCCGCCATAAAGCACAGTGCCCCTGCATAAATTGGCCTTACAAGGTATCTGAGAGGTTTAAGCTGCCCAAAGGTGAGCGATCTCAGGCGTATAAGACAAAGAACGAATATGTACAGCGATGAAGCCGCAGTCGATATCGCCGCCCCTGTGAATGCAAATGCAGGCATAGAGATAAGCAAGACGTTCAGAGAGAGCTTCACAGCTGCACCTCCGAGCATAATGCCGACGCTTACATAAGGCTTTGTCAGCAGCTGCAAAACTGCAAAGCAGGGTGCTGAAAGCCCTGAAAACACTGCTGCCGCACCCAGTATCATAAAGGCACGCTCGCAGGAGTAGATCTCCATTTCCCGTGAGCCGAAGAGAAATGCAAGGATCTCCCTCGGGCAGGCAGCTATTATAACGCCCAAGGGCACTGATATTAGTGCTGCGGCAGTTATCAGCCGTGACAACGCCCCTGCGAGGGCGGCTCTGCTGCGGGCTGCATAGGCTGAGGTTATCTCAGGAAGAAGGCTTTTTGAGAGCATTCCCGTTACTGTGGGGACAAGCCCGAAAACAGTCAGTGCAAGAGCTGTATATGAGCCGTAAATAAAGTTCGGAGCTTCTGAAGGGGGTATACCTGCGGCTGTCAGCCTGTCAAACAGGTGCGGAGAACGTTGTGCCGCTGAGTGCAGTCCGCTTGGAATGGTAAGCATATCAATAATGCCCGTGAAGGTGTTCACAACAGTTGTAAATGCTACAGGTGCGGCTATCCTAATAAGCCTTGAAGCTATCTTCGGGCTGCTGTCAGTAACAGGGTCGGAGAGGAGCTGCTCCTTTGTAACACCGTCACCGTGCCTTAATGTCAGAGAAAATATGAATACACAGCCAAACATAGAGGCAACAGAGGTCCCGAGCACCGCAGCAGCGGCACAGAGCTCCGAGGAGAGGCTTAAGACCCTCCCTGCGGTGTAACCAAGCCCCAGTCCGAAAATAAGCCTCAGAGCCGATTCTGCTATCTCTCCTGCGGCTGTGGGGAGCATATTTGAAAGTCCCTCGTAGTAGCCCTTCTCTACAGACATCAGAGCACAGAAGATAAGCGTGGGTGCTGCACACAAAACGGCAGGGATATCGGCATTGTCGGGATCAAAATGCGAGAACAGTACTGCACCGCATATAAGAAGCGAACAGCCCAGAGCTCCAAGCAGAAAGAATATCCGAAGGGCTATACGCCTTGTTTTCCTCATGTTTTCATATCTTCCGAGAGCACTGTTCTCAGCCGTAAGCCTTGCAACCGCAGGCGTTATCCCCGAAACCGCAGCCGCAAATACAGGTGTAAATACCGACATCGCTGCCGCAAGATGCCCCATTCCTCCGCCGCCGAGCAGTATAGTCAAAGGCACCTTGTATATTATCCCAAGTGCCTTTGTGACCGCTATCATTATTACCAGTATCGCAGAGCCCTTTATAAAGCCTTGTTTTTTCATAGACAGCCTCCGTTCAGATATATTACAAATCTATGAGGCTTTATCCGAAGATATGCAAAAAGCCCTGTGCTTTTAACACAGGGCTGAAACCTCGTATTTAGCGAGGTTTGTTTCTTTTTATATTCATTTTCTGTCCCCGATAAACTTCTTCCAGCGTCTTAGAACGTCCTTCAGCGGTTCATCAAGGAAAGACCACGTCTGCTCCTTTATCTCATCGGGAATACCGTATGCGGCCTCGGCTATGCTGCCTGTTATTGCCGCAAGAGTATCGCTGTCACCTCCAAGAGAGATCGCATTTCTGATAGCGTCCTCAAAGTCGGTGCTTTCAAGGAAGGCTATGATGGCCTGCGGTACGGTATCCTGACAGGTTTCGTTAAAGCGGTACGAGGGTCTTATCTCGTCTAAAGTACGTGAGAGATCATATCGGTACTCAGACTCTATATGCTTCTTGATTCGTCTTTTACACTCCTCGGGATCATCGTTGATCGGACTCCCGTAATCTCCGCAGTAGCCTCCGAAATAATATCTGCACATAAAGATCGCATCGGCTGTTGCCATTGCACCCTTTATGCCCTCGGGGTGGTTGTGGGTGACCTCAGCCGAAAGCTTTGCTATCTCCCTTCCGTTTGACGGCCACATACCTGTCCTTGCACAAAAGCCGCAGTCCATTATCCATCCGCAGGGCGACACCCTCATTGCCGAGCCGTTGCCGAAGCTGTTGTAAGGCTCTTTAGTGTCAGACCTCAGCCAGTGACTAAATCTTCCGCCGTATCCTGCATCAGGATACATACGCCCGAACTTTTTCATAGCGTTGATGAAGTCATCACGCTCACCGCCGTTCATAATAGCCTCTGCGACCGCAATAGTCATAACGCTGTCATCAGTGAAAAAGCAATCCTTGCGAAACAGCGGAAAGTCCTTTGTTTTGATGTTGTGCCATTCGTATACCGAACCTATGATATCTCCGGTTATTGCTCCAAGCATTTTATCGCCCCCTTAATATTATTTTATACCAATCTACCGACTATGTCAATAGAATATTTCACAGATCTCCGAATCACGTGTTACTCAGGCAGGATATTTTGCTTATATTGACAAAGCCCTGCTGATATGGTATTCTATATAAATATAGATCTCTCGAAATGGAGATAACGCTCGACCACTACAAAGAACATCAACACAGGCGATCACGAAACCAAGTATGTTTCGTTCGGATTAGTTTGAATACAGCAGGTGATACCATGAGTAAAAAGATTTTCACTCCTGTTAATGAAAATGCACAGGATTGCGTAAGGAACGTTTTAGGATATCTGTCCGAAATTTCGTACAGCAAAACGCTGACAGGACAGCATACTCAGAC
Organism: uncultured Eubacteriales bacterium; assembly: GCA_900318545.1. Taxonomy (GTDB): domain Bacteria; phylum Bacillota; class Clostridia; order Oscillospirales; family Ruminococcaceae; genus Hominimerdicola. The sequence goes on along the minus strand of ONLC01000015.1, from coordinate 3,785 downwards.
AATGGCTCAGGAGGAGCTGCACAGGATTAAAGACGTCACAGGCAAAGAGCCGGCCCTGCTGGGCTTTGAGCTGCTTTCCTACTCCCCTAACATAAACTATCTCGACACAGACGAGGAATGTATGACTGAGGTGAAGGAGAATTACGGCACCCTCAAACGTGCGTGGGAGTGGGCTCAGCACGGCGGGCTTATAACGTTCACCTGGCACTGGTTCTCACCGCTGGGAGGACATTCAAAATCGTTTTTTACACGAAACACTGACTTTGATGCGAGCAAGGCTGTAATTGACGGCACACCTGAAAACAAGGCTCTTATCTCTGATCTGGACTGTATGGCAGCTTTGCTGAGACCCTTCTGCGACAAGGGTATACCGATTCTGTGGAGGCCCTTCCACGAGAGCGAGGGTGACTGGTTCTGGTGGGGTGCAAGCGGCGGAGATGTGTACATTAAATTGTACACTTTAATGTATGAACGCTTTACTCACAGGCACGGACTCAATAATCTTATCTGGGTATGGAACGGGACTCTGAAGGAGTGCTATCCCGGTGACGGAATGGTGGATATCATATCCCGTGATATGTACCCCGAGCCGCATCAGCACACCGCCTGCGAGGATATGTACAATGAGCTTATAAAGATAACCGAGCAGCCAAAGCTCGTGCTTATCGGGGAAACCGGGTCCCTGCCCGATGTTGACGAGATAGCACAGAAAAAGGTCGGCTGGGCTAGCTTTATGACATGGTCAAAGGTGTTCTGCCTAAGCGAGGAATTCACAGGCTATGAGCATCTGAAAAAGGTCTATGACAGCCCTAATTCAGTTACGCTGGAGGAGCTTCCAAAGCTTTATTAAGCCAATAAAAACTACCCCGAAGCTGATATAAAAAGCTTCGGGGTAGTGTATTTCTGAGCTGTTTATCCGCATGAATGCTCGGTTATCTCTTCGTCGCTTATATCGCTGCCAACGTCCCAGCCCTTTTCGTAAGCCAGCCTGTCATATACCTTTATATTTCTTCCGTCATCAAGGATAAGCGTTACCGTGGGCTCTTCACCCGGGAGAAAGCCCTCGCAGCCGTTGTCGGGTTCGATAAGGTCAGTTATTCTATGAAGCATTGTATCACTCTCCGATGTTTTCTTTTTACATCAGTATAATACAAAACAGAGCCGATGTCAACAAAAGAGTCATGGCATAAGGGTTGAAATAGTCATAAATATGTGATATACTGAAATTGTACGGTAAAATAATTATTATGGAGAAGAAAAATGGCGAAGGATAAGAAAAAACAATCACCCGAAAAGCTTATACTTGAACGGCTGAGGAAGGCAGGCAAGGATAAAAACGTAAGCTATAAGGATCTGCAAAAGGCAGTCAGGAAGAAGAATTATTCAAAATCAGAATTTCGTGAGGCTCTTAACAGGCTCATGGATAACGGACAGGTATTTATGACAGGCAGCAGCTTCAATGCAGCTGCTGAAAAGGATCTGAAGCTTGCGGAGGTCGTAAAGCTGCAGCGTACCTTCGGCTTTGTAAAACCCGAGGACAACAGCCCCGATATATTTATCCCCGGGAAAAAGCTTATGGGTGCTATGCCCGGAGATATCGTTCTTGTAAGGCTTAAAAAGAGTCGTGGGGAATCTCCCGAGGGCATCGTTATAAGAATTGAGCAGGAGAACTTCTGTCGGTTTACAGGTGAGATAACTATGACTGATGAGGGGCTTATGGTAAAGCCCGATTCTATCTCGAATACACCTATCAGGTTTACTAATCCTATGCAGATAGAGCTCAATGAGGGCGACAAGGTGCTGGCTCACATTACCCACAGGGGCGAGAGCCACCACGATCACCTATGCGAGATAGCTGCAAACTACGGAAGCTCTCAGAAGGCTGCGGTCTGTGCTCTGAGTGTACTCGAAATGAACGGGCTGACTCCCCTGTTTCCGAACGAGGTCATCTTTGAAGCAAGGCAGGCTAACGATGAGTCGAGAGTTTCCGAGGAGGCAGAGGGCAGGCTTGATCTCAGGGATAAGCCTATCTTTACTATCGACGGTGCAGATACAAAGGATATTGATGATGCCGTAAGCGTTGAAAAAAACGAAGAGGGCTATCTGCTTGGTGTGCACATAGCTGATGTTTCTCACTATGTTAAGCCGAAGTCGGCACTTGATAACGAGGCTTTTCGCAGGGGCACCAGCGTTTACTACGCAAACAGAGTTATCCCTATGCTTCCGAAGGAGCTCTCGAACGGGATATGCTCGCTGAACCCGGGTGTAGACCGACTGGCGTTCTCATGTCTTTGCCAGCTTGATAAGAAGGGCGTTATACGCTCCTACAGGTTTGTCAAAACCGTTATCCGTTCAAGGGTGAAGGGTGTATACAGCGAGATAAACGAGCTTTTAGAGGGCTACAAGTCAAAGGCATCGGCTGAAAAGTACAAGGATGTGCTCGATCAGCTGCCTGTTATGAAAAAGCTTGCTGATATTCTTGCGAAGAACGTCAAAAAGAGGGGGGCTCCACAGCTGGAGACCGTTGAAGCAAAGCTTATTATCAATGCCGAGGACAAGTGTGTCGGGGCAGAGCCTAAGCAGAGAGGCGAAAGCGAAGAGCTTATTGAAAACTTTATGCTGGTTGCCAATGAGTGTGCCGCAAGGTTTGCAATAGAGAATTCGCTCCCGTTTGTTTACCGTATCCATGAGGTACCGAGCGAAGAAAAGACAGAAACTCTGAAAGAGCTGCTGACTAAGCTCGGGATACAGTTCAAGTTCGGTGAGCGTCCGACTCCTGCGGATATGGCAAAGATACTCGAGCAGGCCAAGGGCAGCGATATTTTCCCGATGATAAACAATATCGTCCTCAGAAGTATGTCAAAGGCCCGATATTCAACGGAACCTGTCGGTCACTTCGGGCTGGCACTTGCTGACTACACGCACTTTACCTCTCCGATAAGGCGTTATCCCGACCTTGCCATCCACAGGATAATGAGCGAAAGGCTCGCAGGCACGAGCGTTCCCGATTGTCAGAGCAGGTTCAATAAGTTCGTATATGCAGCAGCTGATCAGGCTACAAGGTCTGAGCTTACCGCCATACAGACCGAGCGTGACTGTGAGGACTGCTACAAGGCAGAGTATATGGCTGAGCACATCGGTGAGGAATTTGACGGCCGTATCGTATCAGTAGTAAATCAAGGTATTTTCGTAGGCCTTGACAACACCTGCGAGGGTCTTGTCAGAAATGATTCTCTGCCTGAGGGTGAGTATGAGCTTGACTATCTGATCTCGCTGACAGATATAAGAAGCGGAAGAAAATACAGCGTCGGCGACCCTGTTCGGGTAAAGGTCGTAAATGCGAATGTAAGTGCAGGAAATATTGACTTTGAGTTTGTATAAAAAACACCTGAGAGTTTATGAGCGATGCTGATATAGAAGTACTATGGCGTTTCTATTGACAACGCAGCGATGTTATGCTATAATTGTTACTGACAAAAATCGGAATTTAGGAGATCAGATTAATGGAATTTGAATACAAAAAAGCGACCATTGATGATTTGAATATCTTGACAAAAACTCGAATTGAAGTGTTAAGAGCTGCAAACGGTCTTGATGACAGTATTGATATGTCGAGCGTTGAAAGAGAGGCTCGTGCTTATTATGAGAACGCATTATCAAATGATTTTCATACAGCGTATCTGGTTTTTGACGGTGATGATTTTATTGGTGCCGGTGGGATCAGCTACTATACGGTTATGCCAACATTTCATAATCCGACAGGAAAAAAAGCATATATAATGAAT
>ONLC01000184.1 GCA_900318545.1 uncultured Eubacteriales bacterium | reverse complement strand
TGATTTTAATAGTTGTTTTAATAAAAAGGTTGCGTTTTGATTTAATGCAACGCCTGGGGCTATTTTATATGAATAGGTGACTTCTTTTCCGAGTTCAATCTCGAAGCAGAAGTTGTGGAATTGCTCAGGATAGCTTGTAGCCATTTTCGACAGTTCAAGGTCGTGAGTGGCTATTATTCCCGTTACGTTAAGGTTCTTAACCGATTCAAGAAACATCTTGCTACCGTTAAGTTTATCTACCGAGTTTGTACCTTTTAGAATCTCGTCGAGAATTATGAGACAAGGCTCATCGTTGTTTATGCTTTCCAAGAGTTGTTGCAGGCGTAGCAGTTCGGCATTGAAATAGCTTATTCCGTGTGTGACGATACCCTTTGTCATATCTGAGTTATCTGTAACAGGGTTCAGTCCGCTCTTGGAGAAAACTTTGGAAAGCTCAGCATTTCTTTTCTCTATCGCAATATGCGAATTATACGAAAGCCTCGGGAAGATCACCCACCTCATAGGGTCACGCACAAAGCCCTCGGGAGAGTTTGTCCTGCACTCCTCCTTGTCCTTTACCTCTATCGACTCGTAGCCATGACAGACTCTGGTAGTAGGTCTGAAAAGGACGGGCGTGCGGTACTTCTCGGAGTACTCAAAGGCTTCCTGTATCATGGTGTAGGCCTCCTGCACTGACGAGGGGTCAAAGCAGGGAAGCTTTGAATAAGCCGCAAAGGTGCGTGTATCCTGCTCAGTCTGTGAGGATATAGGTCCCGGGTCATCGGCAACAAGCACGACCATTGCTCCCTTAACGCCGATATAGGCAAGGCTCATAAGCGGATCACTTGCAACATTCAGACCTACCTGCTTCATAGTTACCATAGTTCTTGCGCCGCTGTAGGCAGCACCTGCAGCAAGCTCGAGCGCAGCCTTTTCATTAACCGACCACTCAACGTAGACCGAGCCGTCATTATTCTTTGCAGCAGTTTCAAGCACCTCGGTAGAGGGCGTTCCCGGGTAGCCCGAGATAACATTCAGTCCTGCCGCAAGAGCGCCTCTGGCAATAGCGGCATTACCCATAAGAAATTCAGTATGCATGGTATTACTCCTTTTATATTCAGCTTTTATCATTATACCACTTTAAAGAGATATTGTCAATTGGATTTATGGTCTTGACGGAATGGAATTATTATGTTATAATGTATATTAATATTGATTTTAATGTGAAAGGCGGCTTTTTTATGAAAATGACAGTAAGTCAGGCGATGGTGGAATCTCTGAAAAAGGAGAACGTCAGGGTCGTCTTTGGTTATCCCGGTGCGGCTATCTGTCCGTTCTATGATGCTCTGTTTGAGGCTGAAAACGCAGGAGATATGCGCCATATCTTAGTCAGACATGAGGCTAACGGCGGCCATGAGGCAAGCGGCTATGCCCGTATCACAGGAAGACCTGCTGTCTGTATTGCAACCTCGGGTCCGGGTGCTGTGAATCTTATCACGGCTATTGCAACCGCTTATGCGGATTCTATTCCGCTTATCTGTATCACGGGACAGGTAAATACCGAGCAGATCGGCTCTGATGTTTTTCAGGAGGCTGATATCACAGGCTCGGCTGAGCCTTTCGTTAAGCACAGCTATCTTGTAAAGGAACCCTCTGATATCGCAAGAGTGTTCAAGGAGGCTTTCTATATCGCAGGTACGGGCAGACCCGGTCCTGTACTGATAGACGTTCCTATGGACGTTCAGAAGGCTGTTATTGATTACAAATACCCCGAAAAGTGCGAGATAAGAAGCTATAAGCCCACCACTAAGGGCAACTATGTTCAGGTGAAGAGGGTAGTGAAGGCTCTTGAAAAGGCTAAGAAGCCCCTTATCTGCATAGGCGGCGGAGTTTTTGCTTCCAATGCTCAGAAGGAGATAAATGAGCTTGCAAACAAAATGCAGATACCTGTTATCACAACCATGATGGGTATTTCTGCCTTTGCCGATGATGACCCTCTCTTCTGCGGAATGATAGGTATGCATGGTGTAAAGAGAGCGAACTATGCTGTCAATGCCTGCGATGTGCTCTTCCTTGTGGGTGCAAGGGTAGGCGACAGAGCTGTAAGAACTCCGCTGGCGCTTGAAAAGACTACTCAGATCATACATATAGATATCGACCCTGCCGAGATAGGCAAGAACATCGGTGCTGATATACCGCTTGTCGGTGATGCTAAAATGGTGCTTGAACAGCTTTTAGAGCTCTCAAAGCCACTCGACCACTCCGATTGGATAGCTGAGATCAGAGAGTACAGCGCCAAGCGTGACTACACTCCTGCGCCTGAGGGCACTATCCAGCCGAGAGAATTTATAAGCGAGCTTTCTCATGCACTGCCTGATGATGTTGTCATCACTGCCGATGTAGGTCAGAACCAGATATGGACCTGTACAAGCTATGAGTTCAGAAAGGGCGGAAGACTGCTTACCTCGGGCGGTATGGGAACTATGGGCTATTCAGTGCCCTGTGCTATCGGCGCAAGGCTTGCTGACCCGAAGCGTGAGGTAGTTGCTATCTGCGGTGACGGTGCATTCCAGATGTCGTTTATGGAGCTGGCTACTGCCGTTCAGCATGAGGTCGATATCAAGGTAGTTGTTATGACGAACACAAGGCTCGGCATGGTAAGAGAGCTTCAGACAAACGGCTATGATGACAGGCAGACCGCAGTTTTCCTTGACGGCTCTCCCGACTTTATCAAGCTGGCTGAGGCTTACGGCATCAAGGCTATGAGGGCTTATGACCAGAAAACTGCTAAGGAAGCAATAGAGCTTCTGAGAGATTACAAGGGTATCTGCCTTGTTGAGGTAGTGGTCGATAAGGATATGCCGACACTGTAAGGTAAGTATTAACAGTATTCTGTATAATACTTTACATCGAATTAACATTTAGGTGTTATACTATAAACGTTTTGGAGGAGTTTTTATGAAGCATACGATTTCCGTACTTGTTGAGAACCACAGCGGAGTGCTGTCCAGAATATCGGGACTGTTTTCGAGAAGAGGCTTCAATATTGAGAGCCTTGCGGTAGGTCCTACACATGACCCGAGTGTTTCGAGAATTACGATAGTTGCTGACGGTGATGAGCACACTGTTGAGCAGATAGAGAAGCAGCTTAATAAGCTTATCGAGGTAATAAAGGTAAAGACCTTTGCTAAGGACGAGTTTCTGGCAAGAGAGCTTATGGTTGTTAAGGTATCGGTAAATGCTGCGAGAAGAAGCGAGGTCATGACTATCGCTGAGATCACAGGTGCAAAGGTAATGGATATAACTCTTACAACAATGACTCTGGAGCTGTGTGACACCTATGCAAATCTGTGCAGGTTTGAGGAGATCATCGAGCCTTACGGTATCGTTGAAATTGTAAGAACGGGAACTATCGCTATAGAGAAGGGCTCGGAGGTACTGAACGCTAAGAAATAAGGTTAGGTAATCAGGAAACAGTTGATCAGGGAATGTTGATCAGGTAGTGATGATCAGGTAGTGATGATCAGGTAATAGGTAACAGGGAATAGGGAATAGGTAATAGGTAAGGTATCGCCTTCGGCGATGATCTTAATGGGGCTTTGCCCCATACCCCCTAGGTGATAGGTTGACAATGAAATAACTTATTGAAAAACAACCTAAAAGCTATAACCTAAAACCTAAAACCTATAACCTGTCCTAAGAGTAGCAAATGAATAGTCTGCACTATCTATGTGCCCGAATGGGCATCGTCAGCGAAGCTGACACAATACCTATTCCCTATTCCCTATTCCCTATAACCTATAAACTATTACCTATTCCCTATTGCCTATTACAAAAATAATAATGTAGTTTATAGCCACTGGCTACAAATAAATAGTATTCTAATACTGGAGGAATTAAAAATGGCAGAAGCAAAGATTTTTTATCAGCAGGATTGTGACCTGAACGTGCTCAAGGGCAAGAAGGTCGCTATCATCGGCTATGGCTCACAGGGTCATGCTCATGCTCTTAACCTTAAGGAGAGCGGAGTTGACGTTTGTGTTGGACTTTATGAGGGTTCAAAGAGCTGGAAGAAAGCAGAGGATCAGGGTCTTACTGTTATGACTACTGAGGAGGCTGTTAAGGCATCTGACGTTATCATGATCCTTATCCCTGATGAGAAGCAGGCTGCTCTTTACAAGAGCGCTATCGAGCCTAACCTCTCTGCAGGCAAGACTCTTGCATTCGCTCACGGCTTCAATATCCACTTCGGCTGCATAGTACCGCCTGCTGATGTTAATGTAATAATGATCGCTCCTAAGGCTCCCGGCCACACTGTAAGAAGCGAGTATCAGGCTGGTAAGGGTACACCTTGTCTTATCGCTGTTCATCAGGACGCTACAGGCAACGCTCAGGATATCGGACTGGCTTATGCAGCTGGTATCGGCGGTGCAAGAGCAGGTGTTCTGGAGACTACATTCAGAACCGAGACCGAGACTGACCTCTTCGGTGAGCAGGCAGTTCTCTGCGGCGGAGTTTGTGCTCTGATGCAGGCAGGCTTCGAGACACTCTGCGAGGCAGGCTATGACCCGAGAAATGCTTACTTCGAGTGCATTCACGAGATGAAGCTTATTGTTGACCTTATTTATCAGTCGGGCTTTGAGGGTATGAGATATTCTATCTCCAACACTGCTGAGTACGGCGACTATGTAACAGGCCCGAAGATCATCACTGAGGACACCAAGAAGGCAATGAAGAAGGTTCTGGCAGACA
>ONLC01000019.1 GCA_900318545.1 uncultured Eubacteriales bacterium | reverse complement strand
TCCTGATAATACGCAACGTGTACAGCGTGGTCGATAAGCTCATCAATACCCATATTCTTAGCCGCAGATATCGGCACAACAGGCACACCTAAGAGCTTCTCCATAAGGTTTACATCAATGCTTCCGCCGTTTGAGGTAAGCTCGTCCATCATATTAAGAGCCACTACCATAGGTCTGCCCATTTCGATAAGCTGCAGCGTAAGATACAGATTTCTCTCTATATTCGTAGCATCGACTATATTTATTACCGCATGGGGCTTTTCGTTTATAACAAAGTTTCGTGAAACTATCTCCTCACTGCTGTAGGGCGACATCGAGTAAATACCCGGCAGATCTGTTATCACCGTGTTCGGCTGACCCTTTATAGCGCCGTCTTTTCTGTCAACGGTAACACCTGGGAAATTACCGACGTGCTGATTAGAGCCCGTCAGCCGGTTAAAGAGCGTGGTCTTTCCGCTGTTCTGGTTTCCTACCAGCGCAAAGCTCAGAGTAGTGCCCTCGGGTACGGGGTCGCCGCTGCCCTTGGGGTGGTATCTCTTTCCGCTTTCACCGAGACCCGGGTGCTCGGTCTTTGCTTTTTTTGAAGGCTTTTTCTCTGCCTTCTGAGTGCTCTGCGCAGGCTCAACCTCGATATTGTCAGCGTCTGCAAGCCTCAGAGTAAGCTCATACCCGTGTATCATCAGCTCTATAGGGTCGCCCATAGGAGCATATTTCATTACAGTTATCTCAGCACCGGGGATAATGCCCATATCAAGAAAGTGCTGTCTGAGCGAGCCCTCTCCGCCTATCTTCGTAACACGGACAGTTTCGCCTATTTTAGTTTGCTTTAGTGTAGCCATAAGTCACCTCTAACTCGATCTCCTTCGACATTATAACACAACCCGACCCAAAAGTAAAGACTCCGCCCCACCGTGACGAAGTCTTTTAACAGAAAATATACTTTTATTTCACCTTAGCCGCCCTCAGACAGCGCATAGCGTTAAGCACAGCAAGCACCATAACTCCCACATCAGCAAAGATCGCAAGCCACATATTCGCAATGCCCAAGGCTCCCAGCAGCAGGCAGGCAAGCTTTATACCAAGTGCAAACACTATGTTCTGATAAACTATCCTCAGGCACTTTCTTGCTATGCCGATAGCCTTCGGTATCTTTATCGGGTCATCGTCCATAAGGACAATGTCGGCAGCCTCAATAGCCGCATCCGAGCCCATAGCACCCATAGCTATACCAAGGTCTGCACGGGTAAGCACAGGTGCATCGTTTATGCCGTCACCCACAAAGGCGAGAGAGCCGTTCTTATTCCTTTCAAGCAGACGCTCAACCTCGCTTACCTTAGCATCGGGCAGAAGCTCACTCACATACTCGTCAAGTCCAAGCTCATCTGCTGCTTTCTTAGCCGCTGCTTCAAGGTCTCCCGTGAGCATTACTATATGCTCCATTCCCGAAGCTTTCAGCTTATCTATAGCCTCTCTTGAGTGCTCCTTAGGCATATCTGCAATTACGATATGGCCGCAGTATCTGCCCTCAACAGCTACATGGATAACAGTACCCACGCTGTGACAGTCCTTATACTCAACGCCCAGCCTTTTCATAAGCTTTCCGTTTCCGACTGCTACCCTTTCACCGTCAAACACTGCCGTTACACCGTGACCGCTTATCTCCTCAATATCGGTTACACGGCTTCTGTCTATTTCCTCACCGTAAGCCTTTTGAAGGCTCCTGCTTATAGGGTGAGAGGAAGAGCACTCCGCATAGGCGGCATATTCCAGAAGCCTGTGCTCCTCAAGCTCGCTGTGGTGGATAGCATCGACCTCAAACACACCCTTTGTAAGCGTTCCCGTCTTATCGAACACTATGGTTTTCGTTTTAGCCAGCGTTTCAAGGTACACCGAGCCCTTTATGAGTATGCCCTCACGGCTTGCACCGCCGATACCCGAGAAAAAGCTCAGCGGTATACTTATAACCAGCGCACAGGGACAGCTTATAACAAGGAAGGTAAGCGCTCTGTACACCCATGATGACCACATAGCCGAGCTTCCCAGCATTATCCTCACTAAGGGCGGCAGCACCGCCAGCGCCAGCGCCGACAGACAGACCGCAGGTGTGTACACCTTAGCAAACTTTGTGATAAAATTCTCGGAGTGCGATTTTCTCGCCGCTGATTCCTCAACAAGCTCCAGTATCTTCGACACTGTTGAATCTCCGAACTCCTTTGTTGTCTGCACCTCAAGCACAGCACTCATATTGATACAGCCGCTTATAACAGCCTCGCCCTCAGTGACCTCACGGGGAACGCTCTCGCCTGTGAGAGCACTGGTATTAAGCACAGAGCTGCCCTTTGTGACAATACCGTCTATTGGTATCTTCTCGCCCGGCTGCACTATTATAATGCTTCCCGTTTCAACCTCATCGGGATCGACCTGTACAAGCTTACCGTCCTGCATGATATTCGCATAGTCGGGACGGATATCCATAAGGGCCGAAATATTCTTCCTGCTCTTTCCGACTGCAAGTCCCTGAAAGAACTCCCCTATCTGATAGAAAAGCATTACGGCTACAGCCTCACTGAAGTCACCGCTTTTTTCATATATCGCCAGTGCCGCCGCACCTACAGTTGCCACCGCCATAAGAAAGTTCTCATCGAACATTCTTCCGTTCTTAACTCCGAGTGCCGCCTTTCTGAGAATATCATAGCCTATCACCAGATAGCATATCCCGTACAGCACACAGCTCAGCCACAGCGGTATCTTAGTAATATGTCCCACGATCATCAGAGCGGCAAACATAACTCCCGCAATGATGATACGCACAAGCATACGCTTCTGTTTTTTCTTCATTTTATACTACACTTCATTTCCCGGGTAATATCAGATCTCTATCTCGCAGTCAGGCTCAACCTTCTTGCACTGCTTCAGAACTTCCTTCATGACCTTCTTCTCGTTCGCACCCTCGGCAAACTCGACTGTCATCTTCTGCATTACAAAGCTTACACTGCACGAAGCTACTCCATCAACCTTTGAAGCAGTTTCCTCCATAAGATTAGCACAGTTAGCGCAATCGACTTCTATCTCGTATTTCTTTTTCATATCTATCTCTCCTCAATAAATTTACAATTAAACACTTGTTTAATTGTTCTGATTACAGTATAATACTCTTATCCCGAAAAGTCAATAAACCTAGGCTAACTATTGCCAAAAAGGAGAAACGAATTTCCAAATTGAACAGGAGAGATAATATGTCCGAGCACAGCAAGCTAACAAATGATGAAAACTTTGCAGCCGCTGCCGATGTTTTCAAGCAGCTTTCCGATATTACAAGGCTGCGTATTTTCTGTTTTCTCTGCCACAGAGAGGAGTGTGTGGGTACGATCTCCGAGCTTATGGAGATGAACGCACCTGCAGTTTCGCACCATCTGAAACAGCTAAGGCTGAGCGGTCTTATCATCAGCAGACGTGACGGCAAGGAGGTCTACTACAAAGCCGCCGACAACGAAAAGGTAGAAACACTTCATCAGGCGGCAGAGAAAATAATGGAGGTCTGCTGTATTGAGGACGAGCCCTCAAAGCTCTCGGGCGACTACCCTGACCGCACTCAGCTTGCCCACGATGTACACGCCTATCTTCTGGAGCGCATCGGCGAGAGGATAACGATAGAGGAGCTGTCACGCAAGTTTCTTGTAAACCCAACCACGCTCAAATCCGCCTTCAAGGAGGTATACGGAAACTCTCTTGCGGCACACATCAAGGAGCATCGTATGGAGCGAGCGCAGTGGCTGCTGACGACCACAAATGACAGCGTATCAATGATAGCGGAGGCGGTAGGCTTTTCCAGCCAGAGCCGTTTCTCCGAGGCATTCAGAAAAACCTACGGAGTTTTGCCGATAGAGTACAGAAGGGAGAAGCATAAATAAACCGAGGACAGCTTTTTTAGGTAATAGGTAACAGGTAATAGGGAATAGGTAAGGTATCGCCTTCGGCGATGATCTTAATGGGGCTGTGCCCCATACCCCCAAGTGAGTGGGGAACGGAAAAGATGATATATAATACACTTTTTTATTAAACAGAGAAAAGTGAAGAGTGAATAATGAATAGTACAGAAACGCCCTCTTGACACTATAAACTATTCACTCTTCACTATTCACTCTTCACTAATAACGCCCTCGGCGCAATAGGCGACGAGGGCGTTTCTGGTGGGAGAAGGTGGATTCGAACCACCGAAGCTAGAAGCAACAGATTTACAGTCTGCCCCCTTTGGCCACTCGGGAATTCTCCCATATTCACTTTACGGAAAAAGCAGAGCTGGTGGACGGACTCGAACCCCCGACCTGCTGATTACAAATCAGCTGCTCTACCAACTGAGCTACACCAGCACATTAACTCCGTAACAAAAGCTATTATATCACATCTGATCGTGCTTGTCAATAGGAAACTAAAATGTTTTTAATTCCTTAACAATTAACGATCGGACAGAGTCGAGGCGACAGGACTTGAACCTGCGGCATCTTGCTCCCAAAGCAAGCACTCTACCAAACTGAGTTACGCCTCGCTGCTGAAAGACAGCTTAATTATTATACTCTTTTAAAACGCATTTGTCAACACTCTTTTTTTACCTTTGTATCTTTGCACAAGGCTGTTTTGTTCTGCTGATTACAAATCGGCATTTTGACCACGAAAAACAAGCCAAAATACCTGATAAAACTGTGTAATATGACTTTTTTCGGAAAATGTATTGATTTTTATTTTGGAATGTGTTATCATTATGTAAAGGAAAATATGTGTCATATAAAGATGTATATTGTAACTGTAGGAAAGGAAAGATGAGAATGAATAATAAGATTTGCCCCTTCTGCGGAAAAGAACTGTCCGATGAAGCGATTCTTTGTAAATACTGTCACAACCTCCTGCTTGATGAGGCTGATGCTGCCGAGGCTGCTGCCGATGCACATCTGAATGAGGACAGAACCATCGTTTTTAATGCTCAGGAGGCTGAGGGTGCTACAAAGCACTTTACCGCTATAAAAGATACGCCCCCTGTTCAGCAGGCTCCGCAGACTGTTGAGCCGAACGAGCAGTTTGATGATTATGATGATTACGCTGAGGAATATGTCCCCAATGCCGAGGACGAGCCCGATGATGAGGATAATCCTAATAAAAGGATATTCATTATCACAGCTGTAATAACTATCTGTATCCTGGTTGTAATTATTCTGGCGATAATCGCAGGATATAAGATCTTCGGCTATTCGAGTGACAGCTCCAGTACTGCTGCAGCCACATCAAAGAAGCTTGCGGTAGTTACCGAGGAAGACAGCAAGTCTGACGAGTCCAAGAGTGATGAGAACAAGAACGGCGAGGGCGAAACCACCACTACCAAGAAGACCGAAACTAACGAGCAGCAGGGCGGAAACGATCAGACTGATACTCAGACTCAGGCTCCTGATGAGCAGAACACTGATACTCAGACACAGACCCAAGCTCCTGACGAGCAGAACACTGACACTCAGACCCAGACTCAGGTAAGCGATGATACAAACACTGATACTCAGACACAGCAGTCACAGGATGACGCTAACGACAACGTTCCTTCTCAGGACCCTGTAGCTGCTATCTCTGCACAGATTGACGGCGAGATCGACAACTACACCTACAGAGAAGACGATGCTACATATTCGTACTATTACTTCTATACTACCGACGGTCACGGCTACAGCGTAGCTTACAACAAGAACGACGGCAGCTGCATTATAGTACAGAACTATTAATAAGCAGATCATAATACCCGAGAGAGCTCTCTCGGGTATTATTTTGTCCGAAATCATTGCTACTTGATTTGTTCACAGAAATGGTGTATAATATTCCTATACCCTTTGCGAGAGGATAGTTTCAATGAAAAGACGTTTTCTTATAATCATACTTACTGTACTTGTGGTAACAACGGGCATTATTATTTCATCGGGCGAGCCTGCTGCCTCGGCAGGACAGCTTATTGTTACGCTCGGCAAGGAAAAATACGACCTTGAGGGCGAACGCTACGAGCAGTGCTTCGGGGGAAATGTAAAGAAGATAAACCTTGAAAAGTCTGTCAAGCAGCGTTACGATTCGATATATACCTTTAATGTGCCTATACACTGCTCCATAAACGGAGAGGTCTCCTTCCTTGAAAAAATGAGCGTTACAGCTAACGGCAGCCGCACAGGCGATGTGCTCTACACAGTGTACTCCTATGACGGCTCGATAATGCTGAAGCAGTCACCGAAGCTTACGCTCCCCAAGGACGACATAGACGGCTGTATCGTCGAGATTCAGGTAAAGTGGGGCAACTCAAACAACTACACGGGCTACAAATACTACTTTGCAGCCATCTACAAAAAGGATAAGCCATAAATAATAACCGCCTGCGGAAAGCTCCGCAGGCGGTGTTCGGTTTTATGCCTCTTTTTTATCCATATTTTCAATAAAATCAAGCACCTGATCGGGCTCAATACCCAAAGCCGCTGCAAGCTCCTCAAAGAGTATCTTCTCGGCATTTCTGAAAAACAGCTCATCCGATGCGTGCAGCCTTTTCCCCTTTGAAAGCTGCTCCCTCCTGTGCACATAGAGAGCACGCACCATTTCTGCAAGCTCCTTTCTGTTGCCGCCTTCTATTATCTTTGTGAAGCTTTCGGTTCTCTTTGCATCATTTTCTATCCAGTCTGTCTCACTCAGCGGAAGCTCCTGTATCAGTGCCTTGGCGTCCTCATCTGTCATAAGATTCTTTACCTTGCCAAGCAGCACCTCATTGTCAATAGGCACATACACTGTTGAATTCGGAGAGTACACAGGCTTTAACGTAAGATACCTTCTGTTCTCTCCCTTTACCTTCTGTATGCACTCTCCCGATATACGGCAAACTCCTGTTGCTCCGTAGGATACCACATCGCCCTGCTTAAACATTACTGCTCCTTTCTCCGAGGCATTCTGCCCCAAAAACAACACTTCTCCTATATTATTATACCACATTTCAGCCCTGCGATGTAATAGGCGTTTTCAACAAAAACCCGGAACCTTATATAAACAAAAAATCTCCGCAGGAATCCTGCGAAGATCATCTGTATGAGCATTATGCTCTGAAATGCAATGAGGCTTATCTTGCTCCCTCTGCAAAACCGCTGTCAACCAGATCAACAAGACCGCCTACTGCTGCTTCCTCATCGGGACCGTCAGCAATGATCCTGATCGAGGTACCGCCTACGATGCCGAGCGAAAGGATACCAAGCAGGCTCTTAGCGTTGACTCTTCTCTCCTCCTTCTCAACCCAGATAGAGGACTTGAACTCATTAGCCTTCTGGATGAAGAAAGTTGCAGGACGAGCATGAAGGCCGACCTGATTCTGAACTACAACGTCTTTAACGAACATAACTGATCTCTCCATTTCATAATTATAATTTCGTTTTCCGTTTATTTATCTCTTCCAAGGTACACAGCGACTCCACGCTGTTATCCACCCTGTATCAATATTATACTCGACAAATCCATTTTCGTCAACGCAAATTTTAGACAAACAATCGAATTTCTCCAATTTTTTGTCATTTTGCTCATTTACTTTCACCATCTCCACATTATCTTTTGCGATTTTAACGAAAGCAAAAGCTTAATTGTATCATTTTGTACAAATCTTTTTAACAAATCTGTTGAAAATGTTGAAAACTTCGTCGTTTAACCAATTTCGCCCTTGTTCAATTTGTGTATAATAGCTAAATCATCATGCGTCAAAGACGCCTTTTCAAGCAGCTCGGGACGCTTTTTCCAGGTGTTTATTATCTGCTGCTCACGCCTCCATGCAGCAATTTTTGCATGGTCTCCCGAAAGCAGTACCTCGGGCACTTTCTCGCCCTCCCAGACCTCAGGTCTTGTGTACTGAGGGTACTCCAACAGTGCATTATAGTGGCTCTCGTCCTCATAGCAGTCAGTCTGCGAGAGCGTACCCTCAAGCATACGCACTACACAGTCCACAAGCACAAGTGCAGGCAGCTCTCCGCCTGTGAGAACGTAATCACCTACAGATATCTCCTCATCGACTATCCTGTCAAGTATACGCTGATCTACTCCCTCATAATGACCGCAGAGAATAAACAGGTCGTCCATCTGAGCAAGCTCCCTTGCACGCTTCTGAGTGAGGGTCTTACCTTGAGGCGACATAAAGATAACGTGCGGCTTTCTCTCCCCTGCCACAGCCTTATAGCAGTTCATTATAGGCTCGCACTGCATGAGCATACCCTGACGCTCGCTGTAGGGTGTGTCATCAACACGGCGGTGCTTGTCCTCGGTATAATCTCTTATATTATGGCACTGAAGCTCAAACACGCCTTTCTTACGGGCTCTGCCGACTATGCTCTCCCCAAGATAGGTTTCCAGCATTTCGGGAAAGAGAGTTGCAATATCTATCCTCATATTCCCCTCCTAGTCAAACAGCCCGTCAAGAGCCGTTATTTTCATAATACCGCCCTCAAGGTCGATACTGTCGATGACCTCGGGAATAGCAGGAATAAGGTACTCTTTTCCGTCTTCTGCTTTGATATGATAAACATCATTTGCACCCGTCTGACTCACATCTGAGAGCTTTCCGTACACCTTACCGTCTTTCGACTCCATCACCGTCAGCCCGATAAGATCCTGAATGAAGTAACAGCCCTCGTCAAGCTCAACATCTTCACGGTCGATGTACAGAACACGGTTTCTGAGCTTCTGAGCCTCCTCCACCGAATCTGTCCCCTCTATCTTCATTATGACCATATTCTTCTGCACTCTTGCACGCTCCACATTTACGGGTGTTCCGCTTTTGTAGTAGAGAGTGTCAAACTCGCACAGAAACTCGGGTGTATCGCACCACGACTGAACCTTTACCTCGCCCTTTAAGCCGAACACCGTAACTATCTTCCCTGCTTCAAGAAGCTTTTTTCCGCTCATGAACTCACTCCGTTCGTTTTAGTCCTTACTATTATAGCATAGTCGGCTGTTGTTTTCAAGTTTTTTCTTTACATTCATATACTTTTGTGATATAATAGTCATATCTTACCGCAAAGGAGACAGAGCATGAAAAAAAGTCTTTCAGTGCTTCTTATTTCAATACTTCTGCTCAGTGCCTGCACCGAGAACGAGCCTGTTTCCGATGCAAGCAAAGCAGAAACAACAACCTCAGCAGCAGCCACCGTCACGACTCCGGGCACCGAGCCGCAGGCACCCTCAGAGCCCGAGATCCCTGACCTTTACGATACAAAGCCCATAAGCGATGCTTATCTCAGCGGAAATACCGCAGGGCTTGATGAGATACAGCTGGCTATACTCGCCAAGGCAAAGGAAATAATAAACGAAGTCATCACCGAGGGTATGAGTCCCTACGATATGGAGCTTGCTATACATGACCGGCTTGTGTGGGATATTACCTACGATGAGGAGGACTTGAATGCGATTTCAGAGCCCTCGGAGCACAACAGAGACCCTTACGGAGCTCTTATCGAGGGCAGCTGTATCTGTGCAGGCTATGCGACCTCCTTCCAGATGTTTATGGATATGCTGGGCATACAATGCCGCACTATCCACGCAAAAGCACATGACGGTGCAGAGCACGCATGGAATATGGTCTGCTTTGACGGTAACTGGTATCACGTTGATGTCACCTGGGACGACCCTGTCCCCGACAAAAAAAACAGACCTGTCCGCCACACTTACTTTAACGTCACTGACGAGCTTATGCTCGAGGAGCACGAATGGGAGACAGGCGACACACCTTCTGCTGACAGCTTTGAGTACAGCTACACTGTCCGCAGCTGCCGTGAGCTTGAAGGCCTTGATGAGCTCCCCGATTACATAGAGGAGCTTTACCAAAACAAACGCCGTGACGGCACCTTCCGTGTAAAGGGGCTTGAAATCGAGGACAAAGCCAAGGATACAGTCTTCCCGAAGGGCTTCAAGAGGGACAGCTCAGACCTTACAGAAAAGCTGGAGGATACGCTGTCGGGGCTCAGCAAGAAAAGGCTTGAATACCTGAAAATAACGATTTGCGAGGTTGGCGGAGAAAAGTATCTCTACATATACGGAATAAACGCATAATGAAAGGATAAAAGAATGAAATTCAGACCCTGTGTTGACATTCACAACGGAAAAGTAAAGCAGATAGTGGGGGGCTCTCTCCGTGATGAGGGCGGCTTTGCCAAGGATAACTTTGTTTCTGACCTTGACGGTGCCTACTACGGTGAGCTCTACAAAAGCCGTGGACTCTCGGGCGGACACATAATCATACTAAACCCAGTCGGGAGCGAGTATTATGAAGCCGACTGCGAGCAGGCAAGGCTTGCACTCTCTGCCTATCCTCAGGGCTTTCAGCTGGGAGGCGGAATAAACGATCAGAATGCCGAGAGCTTCCTTGAAATGGGGGCATCGCAGGTTATAGTAACAAGCTTTGTTTTCAAGGACGGTCAGCTCAATGAAGAAAACCTCGGCAAAATGGTCAGTGCTGTCGGCAAAGACAGGCTGGTGCTTGACCTCTCCTGCCGAAAGCGAGACGGCAGATACTACATCGTTACCGACCGCTGGCAGAAATTCACCGATGTTGAGGTGAACGAGCAGACTATCAAACAATTACAGGGCTTCTGTGCGGAGCTTCTTATCCACGGAGTTGACAGCGAGGGCAGGCAAAGCGGCATAGAGCGTGAGCTTGTGAGTCTTATGGCTCGGTGCTGTGAGATTCCTGCAACCTACGCAGGGGGCATCTCCGAAATGGAGGAGATAGATGAGATAGAGCGTCTTGGGCTTGGGAAGATAGACTTCACAGTAGGCAGTGCCCTTGATATTTTCGGAGGAAAGCTCAGCTTTGAAACGATCTGCCAGACTTTCTGCAGAAACTATTGGGGAAAACCTTTCTGAAGAAAGGTTATTCCCCAAACCCCTTTCCAAAGACTTTTAACTTATTTTTGCCCCTTAGGAGCCTCTATAAAAGAGCGAGTAAACAAATTCACTTCGCTTTTCCGTAAAGGCTGCTCCTAAGGGGCAAAATTACATCAGAAGTTTTAGGGAGGGGGGTACGGGGGGGATGACCCTTTTTCAAAAGGGTCTCCACCCGATAACTCCTGCAGGAGGTGCGGCAGATCGCTGCGCTAAGTATAAAAAGACACCTCTGCGTGATAGAGCAAAGGTGTCTTGACAAAAGCTATTTTATTGCGTCAGCGCTTAGTTTCCGTACTTAGCAGTGCTGATCTTGATTCCGGGACCCATTGTAGATGCAACTACAACGCTCTTGAGATACTGACCCTTTGCTGCTGCAGGCTTAGCCTTAACGATAGCTTCCATAAGTGTATCGAAGTTCTGCTCGAGCTTCTCCTTACCGAATGAAGCCTTGCCTATCGGGCAGTGAATGATGTTGGTCTTGTCAAGTCTGTACTCGATCTTACCTGCCTTAGCATCTGTTACAGCCTTAGCAACGTCAGGAGTTACAGTACCTGCCTTCGGGTTAGGCATAAGACCTCTCGGTCCGAGTACCTTACCAAGACGACCTACAACGCCCATCATGTCAGGCGATGCTACTACAACGTCGAAATCCATCCAGTTTTCCTTAGTGATCTTCTCAACGAGATCCATTCCGCCAACATAGTCAGCGCCTGCTGCCTTAGCGTCATCGTACTTCTCTTCCTTGCAGAATACAAGAACTCTTACCTTCTTACCTGTTCCGTTAGGAAGAACTACAGCACCTCTTACCTGCTGGTCAGCGTGTCTGGAGTCAACACCGAGACGAATGTGAAGCTCGATAGTTTCATCGAACTTTGCCTTTGCACCCGCAGCTGCAAGCTCAAGAGCCTCGGGAGCGTCATACTGCTTGGATCTGTCGATGGTCTTTGCAGCATCAACATATTTCTTTCCATGCTTCATACTACTTTACCTCCCTTAGTCCTCAACAACTACGCCCATGGATCTGCAGGTACCTGCGATCATGCTCATAGCACTCTCGATATTTGCTGCGTTAAGATCGGGCATCTTCTGCTCAGCGATCTTCTGTACGTCAGCCTTGCTGATCTTGGCTACCTTAGTCTTGTTAGGTACGCCGGAACCGGACTCTATCTTGCAAGCCTTCTTGATAAGAACTGCTGCGGGAGGAGTCTTAGTGATGAATGTGAATGATCTGTCAGCATAAACTGTGATTACAACAGGAATGATAAGACCGATATCGTTCTTTGTCCTCTCGTTGAAATCCTTTGTGAATGCCATAATGTTTACACCGTGCTGACCGAGTGCCGGACCAACCGGGGGAGCAGGAGTTGCCTTTCCTGCCGGGATCTGAAGCTTGATATAGCCTACTACCTTCTGTGCCATTATTTGCACCTCCATAATTAAGTGGTAAGGCGAGCATTAAAGCTCTCCCACGTTTTTGGAAGCGTATATTTCTGCGTAAAAACGCCTTGCTTCCAATGCGAATGACTGCTTTTTCTCAGCCCTCTGCCTTGATCTGTGTGAGCGGAAGCGAAACCGTTGTCTCTCTTCCGAACATCGATACTCTTACATCTGCGGTCTGAGCCTCCATATCAAGGCTGTCAACGATACCTGTAAAGCCCTCGAACGAGCCTGCTGTAACAGTAACGCTGTCGCCCTCCTTGAAGCTGACCTCCACAACTGCCGACTTCTTAGCCTCAACTCCGAGTGCCGCTACCTCTCTGTCAGAAAGGGGAACGGGCTTCGATGCAGGACCCACAAAGCCTGTAACGCCTCTGGTGTTCCTTACGATATACCACGAGTCGTCTGTCAGTATCATCTTAACAAGTACATAGCTTGGAAAAAGCTTCTTTTCAACCTCAGTTGTCTTATTGTCCTTGACCTCAGTTACCAGCTCAACAGGTATCCTGACCTCAGGGATAAGCTCCTGAAGCTTACGGTTCTCTACGACCTTCTCAATATTCTGCTTAACCTTGTTCTCATAGCCCGAGTAGGTATGAACGACATACCATTTTGCTTCTTCTGCCATTGTTTATCCTACCTCCGTAATATTGATGTGTCCGAAAACCCTGCTGCTTACGCACCGATCTTTAAGATCGCCTTTATAGCAGCTCCGAGACCTGAGTCAACTCCGAACAGAAACAGTGCCATAACTGCCATAACGGTCAGTACAACGCCTGTATTGTTGAGTACCTGCTTTCTTGTAGGCCATACGACCTTCTTCATTTCAGCCCTCAACTCACGGAACCATTTTCTTATTCCGCCCTTTTTCTTCTTTTCGGGAGCCTTCTTCGAGGTTTTTGCATCATTGTCTTTTTTAGCCATGTGCACACCTCTCAGACTTACTTGGTCTCTTTGTGAAGAGTGTGTTTCTTACAGAACTTGCAATACTTCTTCATTTCAAGTCTGTCAGGATCATTCTTCTTGTTCTTCTTGGTGTTGTAGTTTCTCTGCTTACACTCTGTACAAGCAAGTGTAATCTTTACTCTCATTTCGGCACCTCCTGACGAAATTTATACCCCGCAAGAACACACGGGATACGTCTGCCTCCCTCTGATATCCGCAAAGCGGAACTGAGGTAACTTATGCTTTTTTGCACCCTTTCCCGAGCCGTAAGCACCCGAAAATGAGCACAAAAAAATAGACCTCACAAAGAGGTATACATATTGTACCACATTATCCCCTCTTTGTCAAGCCCTGCCCGACTTTTTTCTCTTTTTAACAGCAGCAGAGCCCTTTTTTACCCCTGCTCTTTTATATAGTATACAAAATCTCTGCCCTTTTGTCAAGCGTGCACAGCTTGTAAACGTTTGCAAAATATCTAAAAATCCCTTTTCATTTTTGAGACTTATGCATATTGCAAAAAAGTATAATATATGTTAATATATTAATGTATGTATAAACAGGAGGTAAATATCATCTATGAGTGTTACAATAAAAGACGTAGCAAAAGAGGCAGGGGTATCTGTCGCAACTGTGTCGAGGGTCTTAAACGGAAGCTGCAACGTTTCCGATGAGTCCGCCCAGAGGGTAAACGATGCGGTTGAAAAGCTCAGGTACTCACCGAACTTTCTCGGCAGGAATCTGAGGAAGCGTGAAACTAACGTTATCCTTGTTATAATGCCGACATCGGAGCACTCGCTTTACTCAAAGATCATCATGGGTATGCAGAAGTACGCCGAAAAGATAGGCTATGACAACGGTTGAGGCAAGGCAGATGACAATGCTCTTCAACCGCACGGTTGACGGAGTGGTGCTCCTCGGAACACAGTATGATGCAGAGGAGCTCAACAAGCTTGCACAGAACTACGATATAGCCCTTTGCTGCGAGGGTGTTGACGGTGCAAACGTGCTTACAGTCGCTGTTGACGATGAGCAGGCAGCCTATGATGCGGTAACGGCTCTGATAAGGAAGGGTCACAAGAGGATAGGCTTTGTCGGGATAGACAGCAAGACTGCGATCTCGGCTATCGACCGTGAAAACGGCTACAAGAGAGCTCTGGCAGAGCACGGCATCGCCGAGAGCGAGGAGCTTATCTACAGGGAGAATTACGAATACGACTGCGGCGAGCGTGCAGCAGAATATTTTGCAGGGCTTGAAAACAGACCAACGGCTATTTTTGCGGTATCGGATCTTCTGGCTATATCGGTAATAAACAAGCTTCACGAGCTTGGTATCGAGGCAGGACAGGATATAGGTGTTATCGGCTTTGACAACATTACTATGTGCGAAATGATGAGACCTAAGATATCCACAGTTGAGCAGCCCTGCGAGAAAATGGGAGAGCTGGTTATCACAAAGCTTATTGAGAATATCCACTCCGAGCACAAGGACACAAAGTATTACACTGTCAAGCACAGAGTAATACTCAGAGAGTCTACAGGAGACTGATGATAAAAAATATTAACAAAAACGCAAGCCCGTGATTGTGAAAGGTCAACAAAAAGAGATACAAGTCGGTTAAAGGTCTTTGAGTTTTGTTGACAACGTTTACATTAAGTGATATACTTTGCTAGTGGAAAATAAATTTTTCTTTTTATTAAAAGGAGGTTATTATTATGAAAAACTATAAGCGTATTGCAGCAGGTATGCTTGCGATCGTTGCGGCTTTCTCGGCTGCTGCCTGCGGAAGCTCGAGCTCCAGCAGCTCAAGCTCCTCTTACGTTGACCAGGTAAAGGTAAAGAAGTCGGCTGACATTACCAAGATACCTGACGGTGCTGATGGCGAGCTCGAATGGTTCTCGTACTTTGACATCAACCCGACAAGAGCTGACCCCGAGAAGAGAACCGACCTTACTCTGTTTGAGCAGAACGGCGGTAAGATCAAGTATTCAAGAACAGGCTCCATGGAGAAGTATGACAAGCTCGCAGCAAGACTGCTGGCTAACGATCCGCCTGATATGTTCTGGTATGAGATGAAGATGACATTCCCTGCTAACTGCATCAAGGATATGTTCCAGCCTGTCGATTCTATCGTTGATTTTGACAGCCCGATGTGGAGCGATGTCAAGGACGTTGCAGAGAACTTTACCCTCAAGGGCGAGCACTATGTTGCTCCTATCAACTTCCTGCCGAATTCAATCATTACTTATGATACCGATATGATAGAAGCTAACGGCCTTGATGACCCGTATGAGCTTTATCAGGAAGGCAAGTGGGACTGGAACACATGGTATGAGATGATGGAGGAGTACGTTCAGGGCGCTGAGGGCGACGAGGAACGCTGGGGCGTAAACGGCTGGTTTGCACCGTTCATCTTCCAGTCTACAGGTAAGACACTTATCAAGTATGATGCCGATAAGGACGAGTACGTTTCAAACCTTGATGACCCTGACTTTGTAAGAGCTACAGACCTTCTCTATGACATTCAGAAGAACGGTATGTACTATGCTGAGTGGGTAGGTCAGGCAGGAGATGCGTTCAAGAAGAACGTTCTGTTCTACGCTATGGGACCGTGGGCATCGTTCGGCACTCACTCACCTAAGGAGGGCGAGAACTGGGCAAGCGTGCCGATCCCGAAGGATCCTAACTCTGATACTCTCTACACCACAGTTGATATGAACGCATATATGTGGGTAAAGGGCTCCGAGAAGAAGGACGCTATGAAATGCTGGCTCGAGTGTGCTAAGATAGTTTACACTCAGGACGAGTACATTCAGACAGAGCGTGACAAGTTCTTTGTAAACAATCCTACATGGACAGATCAGATGTATGATGTGGCTTATGTTGAGCCTCTGTCCGACAAGTACGTTAAGCTCTTTGACCCGGGCTACGGTATCTCGACTATACTTTCCGATGACGATGCCGCTACAAACGACACAAAGGAAGCTGTTATCCCGTACCTCTACACATCAGTTATGAAGACTAACGAGTCAGGCGCTCAGTACACATGGGCACAGCTCAAGGAGGAGTATCAGCCTACAGTTGAGTCCGAGCTCAAGACCTTTAACGAGGCTTACAAGAAGTTCGTACAGTAATATGAGCAATATAAAATGTCCGAGATGATATCTCGGACATTTTTTTGTTATAAATTCAGCGATGACGGCTTTGGAGAGGGGTCAGCCTTGTATACCTCAAACCGGTCATTGAGAACCTTTATAAGCTCCTCGTAGCCCTCCTTGGAGTACGCAAACTCCTGTGTGAATACAAAGTCCTCAACATACTCAACGCTCTGTGTTCCGTACCAAATGCGAAGCCTCATTGTTTTGTCGCCCTCTTCGGGCTTGTTTACATCTATCTTGTAGCTGAAATTCGTGTACATACTGCCTACCCATACGTTTCCCTGACTATAGAAAACAAAGGTCGGAAGATCAAAATAACCGTGAAGCATAGTACCCCTCCTTCTGTATTGCTGTCTATTAGTATAACACATCGTGATCGTTTTTTCAAGCCCTTACACACAAAGAGAGTCCGCACCGAAGTGCGGACTCTCTTTTTACCAGTTGTTATTATTGTTATAGCTCGGGTCATACGTGCTGTTATATGCGTAGAAGTCGCCCGTTTCGTTCTGATATTCCTCGATAGCCTCCTCAACTGTTGAGCAGTCTCCGTAAACTACCTTCTGGATTATTGCGGCATTCGCATTATAGTTGAACAGCAGAACATCCATATTATCAACTATCTGTCCCGAGTAATAGCCGTCAGCAGGTATTCTGACCTCCTGAATGTCATAGTCCATATAGTCGAACACATCAAGCAGGAGCGATGCTATCTCTCCGTCTGTCAGGTCAGTATGAACGTTCGGGAGCACATCATTGAGAAGCGAATCTATCTGTAAAAGGCTCAGATTCTTTGACTCTGCTATGATCTCCTTGATTACCTTTCTCTGACGCTCTGTTCTCTCCCAGTCGGAGTTGCCGACATATCTCAGTCTCGCATAAGCAAGTGCCTGATTGCCGTTCAGGTGAAGGTCGCCGCCCTTCCAGAGCCAGTCGGTCTCTCTGTCATTTCCGAGGTACTTGTTCTGCTCTGCCATCGGGTCATGCATACCTATAGCCTCATCATCGGTAACTGTCATGTCAAGACCGCCAAGAGCCTCGACTACAGTAATAAACTCCTTGAAGCTTACCCTTACATATCTGTCTATCTCTATCTGGAAGTAGTCCTCGATACACTGTTCAAGATACTCACAGCCGCCAGCATGATATGCCGCATTGAGTCGGTAGCTGTAATTGTACTCGCTCATGTAGATGTACATATCTCTCATCAGCGAGGTCATTGTTATCGTTTTCTGCTCGTTGTTGAGAGAGATGATTATCATAACATCGGTGTTGCCTCGCTCTTCCTCGGCCGTATCTCTGAGGTCCTCACCTATCAGAAGGATATTCGTTACATTCTCATCGGATATTTTGGTAGAGTTCCTTTTCAGATAAGCCTTGAGCTCCTCCTCCTGCGACTTCTTATCGAATGTGTCAGACTCATCTCTGAATTCGCTGGAATTCAAGGTAGGCTTGCTGTAGTTTTTAGCCTCACTCGTGTTTCTGTCAAGCAGCCCCGTATAGTGGAAGAACATATAAACAATGAAGCCCAGCAGCAAAAAGAAAATAATGAAGATTATCGCAATTGCTACTCCTGTTTTCTTCTTCTTGCTCCAGCCCTTCTTCACAGGCTTTGCATCCTGCGTTGTGCTCTCGGATACTTCACCTGCCGTGCTCTTCAATGCTCTGTCCTTGTCGGGGACCGGATCTACAGAGGATGTTCTCTTCCCTGCTGTAGTCCTCGGCGGAGGCGGTGCCTTTCGGCTGCCGTTCTGAGCAGAGGGTCTGTTCTGTGCTGTCTGTCTGCCCTGCCCCGAGGGTCTGCTTCCCGCAGGTCTTTGTCCGGCAGGTCTGCCCTTGCCGTGTCTCTGACCGTTTGCAGCTTTCTGACTGTTGGCAGGTCTCTGGCCGTTCACAGGCTTGGCGTCTGCACGGTTCTGCTCCTGCTTTGTCCTCTGAGCAGTCTTACCATCATTATACTCGGTAATAGGAGAATCGTCCCACGACTTGCCCTCGGGCTCAGCCTGCGGCTCTGTATGGTTCTGCTCGAGTATCTTCTTATTCTCGATAGCGTTCGAGATAAGCGATGTAAGCTCAGGACCGTTATCTGTATTAATATTACGATCTTTGTTTTCGCTCATAAAGTAATAACCTCACAAAAGTCCTTACGGACGGTATAATCAAAACATGATACCATATGGGCACAAAATACCAATAAACATTATATACTATTTACTCTCAAATTACAACGGCAAAAATAACGAATTTCAGTCAAGTTTTGCTGATTTTTTTATCTAAACAAATAAGAAACAGCATATTTTTCCACAAAAGCACGGAATCATGCTGTCAAAAAGGCCAATTGTCCTGAAAATTACCCACAAAAATCTTATTATAGGCTGTTGAGCAGACGCTCGGATAAGTCAGTTTTCCATATTCCGACACGGAATTTCTGAGACTATATTGCCAATAAGCTTCGCCCAAATGATACAAATTTTGTAGCTTTTCGACTTTACTTTTTCTTAAACCTGTGCTATAATATTATGATAGTATATTATGGATCATTATACCCGAAAGGCAGGATAAATATGAGCAGGATCTACGATCTCGGAATAGACGTTGGCTCTACCACCGTCAAGACAGTTATACTGGAGAACGGTGAATTCATTTACAACAAGTACGAAAGGCACTTCTCAAAGGTGCGTGAAACTGTGGCTGAGCAGCTTCGTGAGATACAGAAGCTCTATCCCGAGGACAAATTCAGGATAGCTATAACGGGCTCGGCAGGACTGGGCATCGCACAGGCAAGCGGAATTGATTTCGTGCAGGAGGTATTCTCCGCATTTATCGCAGTAAACAAGCGTTATCCGAAGGCTGACGTAGTTGTTGAGCTGGGCGGCGAGGACGCTAAGCTCATTTTCCTCACATGCGGAGTTGAGCAGAGAATGAACGGCTCCTGTGCAGGCGG